>JBBTMW010000027.1:5695-14725 GCA_038067995.1 Candidatus Zixiibacteriota bacterium | reverse complement strand
CTGCCCATATCCGGAAAGTTTGTGGTGATTATCTCGATAAGCGAAATTTGATGATTGCCCGAATGCGGGAGTGTTTCCCGTCCTCGGTTCGCTGGACTGAGCCGGAAGGAGGACTTTTCCTCTGGGTCGAACTGCCTCAGGAAAGTTCGGCTACTGCGCTTCTTGAAAAAGCCATTGCTGAACAGGTTGTCTTTGTGCCGGGTAAACCATTCTATCCCGACGGACAGTGCGATAGCACATTTCGACTGAATTTCTCCAACGCTTCGTATCCTCAGATTACCGATGGGATAGCCCGGCTCGGAAAAGCTCTCTCTTCAATTGTCTGACCCTTTTTACTTGCCGCTTACTGTCACTCCGATTTTCTTACGGTTCTATGCATATAGACTGGCATAAATACCACGCCCTCAAGAACGATTTTCTCGTTATCGAATCCCCAAAGGGGAGCAATCGACGGTTCTGTGGCAAAATTGCAGAGGCGATCTGCGATCGCCATACCGGTATTGGCGCCGACGGAATACTCGTTGTCGGTAAAGGGAAGCGCATTACATTCGTCAATGTCTACAACGCCGATGGTTCCTGGGCTGAGATATCCGGCAATGGGGCTCGAATAGCCGCATTCCATAGGGTTCGACAAGGAAGTCACGGTTCGGGGAAAGTTATCATGGGCGGCAAGTCCGTTCGGGTGGTGGTGAGATCTACTTCTAAAGTGAAAGCGCGGGTGCTCGCGGATATTGCCACTCCGATATTTTCCACGAAAGATATTCCGGTTCGATCCAAGAAGAGAGTGATCATTCAATCACCGGTGCGAATTGGCGGATTGAGTATACCCATGACCATTCTATCGGTTGGCAACCCGCACGCGGTTCTCTTTGTTGACTCATTTGATTTCGATTGGCCTTCTGTCGGTCAACTCATTGAAACAGCGAAGATCTTTCCGAATCGTACCAATGTCGAATTTGTGCGAGTAGCAACGCCGACTCGTCTCGAAGTTCGTCTTTGGGAAAGGGGGGTGGGCATGACCGGCTCCTCAGGAACCGGAGCGGCGGCCTCCCTTGCGGCGGCGGTGGTTACCGGACGCGCCCGGCGCACAGCTACAGTGGTCAGCCCTGCTGGTAGTCTAAAGGTATCCTGGAAGACTGATACCAATGTCGTTTCTATCGATGGGCCGGTGAACTTTGTGGGTTCAGGATCGTTTGAACTATCATGATTTCTTTTGACGAAGTAAAGCGCCTTGCCCTAAACGCCAATGTTATTCCGCTTTATAGCGCCATATCGGCTGACCTCGATACGCCCGTTTCCGCCTATCTGAAAGTTCGCAAGTCGGCTGGCAACTCTTTCCTCCTTGAATCGATTGAGGGGGGTGAAAAACTTGCGCGCTATTCATTTCTGGGTGGGACGCCATTTGAATCGATAACGGGTTATGTCGATTCAGTCACCGTTGCGCATGGCAAGAAGTCGATCTCGATACCCTGCGCTCCATTGGACTGGTTAAGAAATTATTTTCTTCGCTTCAGAACTACTCGAATTGACAATTTACCCCGTTTCACCGGCGGGGCAGTCGGTTATTTCAGCTATGATTTTGTCCGTCTCCTGGAAAGGCTACCCAATCGTCATGCGGGACCAAAGCGCAACGTCCTCTTTCGCCTCGATATCCACCGCGATATCGTGGTATTCGATCATGTAAAGCAGGAAATTATTGTCATTGCCAATATTCTCACCGATGACGGATCGCAAAGCCTCAGGCAAAAATACGCCGATGCAAAAACACGCCTTGAGGGGTTGACGCAACGATTGTCAGGTCGTGTCCCGACTCAACCTGTGCAAGTCAAACCAGCGGCCAAGATATCGCCGACAATTTCAAAAGCCGATTTTGAACGATCGGTCGTGCGGGCCAAAGAATATATTCGCGAAGGGGATATTTTTCAGGTGGTTCTCTCTCAGCGTTGGTCAGCCCGCTCGTCGGCAACACCGCTCGACATATATCGACGCCTTCGCCGTTTGAATCCGTCCCCCTACATGTTTCTTCTCGATCATGGGAATCAGGCGGTAATTGGCTCATCGCCGGAGATGCTTGTTCGTATTGAACATGGAGAAATTGAAACCCGTCCCATAGCAGGAACCCGTCCGCGAGGAGCAACGCCCGAGAGTGACATTGCGATGGAACAGGAATTGTTGGCCGACGCAAAGGAGTTGGCCGAACACACCATGCTGGTCGATCTCGGCAGAAACGACCTTGGTCGCGTTTGCCAACCCGGAGCGGTGCGAGTGGCCGAGGGGATGCATATCGAACGCTATTCGCATGTCATGCATCTGGTGTCATCAGTGACTGGTAAGATGCGCACCGATCTGTCGCCAATGGATGGACTCGCCGCCTGTTTTCCCGCCGGAACCGTATCAGGCGCTCCAAAGATACGAGCAATGCAGATCATAGATGAACTGGAATCATGCGGACGGGGGATTTATGCCGGAGCGGTGGGGTATATTGATTTTTGGGGGAATGTCGATTCCTGCATCACTATTCGGACTGTCGTTAAGGATGGCTTGAACTATATAATTCAGGCCGGAGCCGGGATAGTTGCTGATTCGGTTCCTGAACGTGAATATCAGGAGACCTGCTCCAAGGCAGGTGTGCTCTTCGCCGCAGTCGGTGGAAAGATACGCCCATGATAGTTCTCCTCGATAATTATGATTCCTTTACCTGGAATCTGGTGCAGTATCTTGCCGAACTTGGCGCCGAACTATCGGTACATCGCAATGACGAGTTGTCTGTGGATCAAATCCTCTCAATGAATCCAAATGCAATAGTCCTTTCACCGGGGCCGGGTCGGCCGGAGAATGCCGGTATGATGAATGCCCTTATCGAAAAAGCGCCAGATGCACTGCCGATTCTTGGCGTTTGTCTTGGGCATCAGGGGATTGGGCAGGTTTTAGGCAGTAAAATAACATATGCGCCGAGCCTCATGCACGGCAAAACATCAGAGGTGCATCATGACAAGAGCGCGCTCTATGCCGGTATCCCCTCGCCATTTACAGCCACCCGCTATCATTCTCTTGTTCTTGAAAGAGAATCGCTCCCCAAAGACCTGACTGTCACCGCTTGGACTAGCGACGGCGTCATCATGGGGATACAACACACCACGAGACCGATGTATGGTGTGCAATACCATCCCGAATCGATATTGACCACAGAGGGGAAAGCCATTCTCAAAAACTTTCTGAGTGTGTTGCGGTGATAGCCGACGCCCTTAAAAAACTCTCCTTTCGCGAGGACCTGTCCATGAGTGAAGCCGAAGAGGCGATGGATCATATCATGCGTGGCGAAGCAACTCCTGCGCAGATTGCGGGATTCGTGATGGGACTTCGCGGCAAAGGGGAGAAGGCAGTTGAAGTTGCGGGATGCGTTCGTTCGATGAGAAAGCATTCCGAGATGGTTCATGTAAACGACAGCCGAGCCGTCGATGGGTGCGGTACCGGCGGAGATGGCGGTCACACCTTCAATGTATCAACTACAGCCTCATTGATAGCGGCCGGAGCCGGAGTCACGGTCGCTAAGCACGGCAATCGCTCGGTGTCATCGCGGTGCGGTTCGGCCGATGTTTTGGAGTCCCTGGGGGGGAATGTCGACCCGGGGAGAGACGCCGTCGAGCGTCATGTAAACGAAATCGGGTTTGGGTTCATGTTCGCCCCTCGATTCCATCCGGCAATGAAGCACGCCGCGCCCGTTCGCAAGGAGCTGGGAGTACGGACTGTATTCAATATTCTGGGCCCGCTCACCAATCCGGCCTCGGTGCGTCGTCAGGTGATTGGCGTATATGACAAGAGAGTTATGCGGCTTGTGGCGGAGGTGCTTGCGCTCAACGGATGCGATCACGCCATTGTCGTTCATTCGCAGGACGGTCTTGATGAGTTTTCAATTTCGGCTCCAAGTGATTTCATTGAAGTGCACAATAGCGCGATAACAAACGGAACGGTGCATGCTGACCAGATGGGGGTGACCGTATCAAGTTTGGACTCAATCGCGGGAGGGGATTCTTCCGACAATGCCCGGATCGTGAGGTCGGTAGTTGAAGGTTCTCTGGGTGCGCCCCTCAATGCCTCATTATTGAACGCCGGCGCCATGCTCTATGTTGCCGAGCGTGCCGAATCGATCCGCGAGGGTGTCTTCATCGCCCGTCAAGCTGTAACCGAGGGCAAAGCCGTCGCATTACTTGATAGATGGATTTCGGCTGGAAAAGAGACGATTGCGTAAATATATGAGCAATACGTCCTTGCCAGAAAATTCTTCGACTGAAACCACGGTTCCCGAAGTCAACGCATCCGGATTGTTTCGCACATATGTTGGCCACCTACGTCTCTTTTCAAGAAATATCTGGCTCTATCTGGGGATGCTTTTTCTGCTCAATCTCAATCTTCAGATTTTTCTGACCATGTTCAATCTGTATATGAAGGCGATGGGATTTGCCGAAGGGGATGTCGGACAGGCGATCGCATCACGGCAGGCCGGTGCGGCCTTTTTTGCCATCCCAATTGCTATCCTGATGTCAAAAGTCTCAATGAAAAGGGTATTGACAGTAGCGTGCCTTCTTCTTGCCATCGCATCATTTGCATTAGTACACACGTCAAGCAACACGCTTATCATGATCTTTTCATTCATGTGCGGTGTCTCGTTTTCCGCGGCGGGAATCGCCAGCGGCCCGTTCTTCATGGACAACACCTCGCCGACCGAACGTGCCCATGTCTTTTCGATGTCCTTTGGGGTGCATCTCATCGCCGGAATCATAGGGTCAATATCCAGCGGATATATCGTCGCCTATTTTGCCTCTGCATTAGGGGATCAGGTGAGCGGCTATCGGACGACATTCTACCTGACGGTCATATCGGCGGTGCTGGCCATCATTCCTTTGTCTGTCATCCGGATGACACGGGTCAAGGCTGAATCCGCGCTGGGGGCGTTTCAGTGGCGGGGTTTTTTCGTACGCATGAAGACGCAGATGAAGATTCTCTCGGCACACTTCCTGGTAGCAACCGGAGCCGGACTCAGCATCCCCTTCATCAATTTGTATTTTGCACAGCGTTTCAACCTTTCTCCGGGTGAAATTGGCACACTGTTTGGTCTGATGCAGATATTCATGCTGGCCGGAACCCTGAGCAGTCCCTTCATGGCCATAAAGTGGGGACTCGTCCGAAGCATAGTATTCACACAACTAATTTCGATTCCATTTCTGTTGATACTTGCTAACGGGCAGATTTTGGGGCTTGCTATTGTGGCGTTCTTTTTGCGGGCCGGGTTTATGAATTCAGCGGTGCCTATCATCGGAACGCTCGGGATGGAAGTGAGCCGACCGGAAGATCGCCCCATGATGCAAGCGCTGGTGTCAACGGTCTGGGGAGCGGCATGGATGATTTCCGCCCTTGTTGGCGGACACCTCATTGAGTCGCATGGCTATGCCATCACGATGGACATCACCGTTATTCTGTACGCTATCGCCACGGGTCTCTTCTATGTCATGTTCCGCGAACTTGAAAAACGCACCACCACCGGCTCCCCACAATGGGTCTTTGTCGACGAAGAGGCGTAGTCGTGGATATCCTTTCCCTGATAGCCCTCGATACGAAGCTTGACGTTGAGCAGAGAAAAGTCGTTCGACCTCTCGAGTCCTTGAAGCGCGTTGTTCTGCCAAAATCCGGCAGGTCTTTCCGGGATGCTCTGACTCGCAAGGGGAGCATTAATATCATTGCGGAGATAAAGAAAGCCTCACCATCCAAGGGAATCTTTAGGGAAGACTTCGATTGTGGGAGGCTCGCCCAACACTACCGTGAGGGAGGTGCGGCGGCGATTTCGGTGCTGACTGAGAGAAAGCATTTCCTCGGAAGTTTTGAGAACCTAGAAAAAGCAAAAAGCATCAGCCAACTCCCTGTCCTCTGCAAAGATTTTATCCTCGATGAATACCAGATTTATGAGGCAAGGGCGCATGGCGCCGACGCCGTTCTTCTCATAGCCGCCCTTCTATCAACAGACCGCCTGCGGAAGATGAGAGAGACGGCGGTTTCTCTGGGGATGGATTCCCTTGTGGAGATTCACGATACTGAAGAGCTAAAAAGCGCTTTGGCTTCGGGTGCCGATATAATAGGGGTGAACAGCAGAAACCTGAAAGACTTCTCGGTATCTCTCGATCTTGTTATCAACCTTGGGAAGGGGATCCCTGATGGTGTTGTCCGTGTGGCCGAATCGGGAATTAGCTCGCGGGAGAATATTATAGCCCTAACGGATGCAGGATATAACGCCTTTCTGATTGGCGAATCCCTGATTCTCAGCGACAATCCGGCCGCCCTTCTCAGGGAATTGCGCGGGGAGTCATGATGTTCAAGGTCAAGGTCTGCGGTATTACGAATTCCAGCGACGCCCGCTTAGCTGTTTCACTCGGCGCCGATATGATTGGCGTGATTACCCATAAGGGATCGCCGCGGTTTGTCTCCCATCAAAAGATTCAAGCAATCATGAAGGAGATACCACCGACCGTCGACAAGGTGTTGGTGGCGGTCGGGAACGATGTCAGCCCTCAAGCGCGAAAGGCAAAGAGAATGGGTTTCGACTATCTCCAGTGGCATGGCCCCCTGATTAAGAGGGAAGTACAGTTTGCAAAAAACTTAGGCGTGCGAATTATTCTGGCCGTCTCAAATCCAACTGCAAGCGAATCGCGGCAGGCTATGGCAACTGGCGCGAGTCTCATACTTCTGGACAATGCCAGTCCCAGGCTCCATGGCGGCACAGGCAAGCCATTCGACTGGTCAGTCAGGTTACCTGCGAGATTGCAGAACATCGTGCTGGCGGGCGGTATTTGTGCCGATAATGTTGCAGATGGTGTCAGGCGATTCCGCCCTCTTGTGGTTGATGTCAACTCCGGAGTGGAATCTATTCCCGGGAAAAAGTCGAAGTCAAAGCTAAAGCGATTCTTTCATGTGTGTGATGTAATCCGTTATGGTTCAAAAGCATAAAAAGATACGTACGCCAGTTGGCAGATTCGGACCCTATGGCGGCCGCTATGTACCTGAGACTGTCATCTTTGCCCTCGATGAGCTTGCGCTGGCATACAAGAAATTTTCTAGTAACAGAGAGTTCACAAAGGAGTTTTCCGGATTACTTGCCGATTATGTCGGACGTCCTTCGCCTCTCTATTTCGCCGAGCGGCTGACCGCCCACGCCAATGGTCCCCAGCTTTTCTTAAAGCGAGAAGACCTCAACCATACAGGGGCGCACAAAATTAACAACACCGTCGGTCAGATACTTCTCGCCCGACGAATGGGAAAAAAGCGGATCATTGCCGAAACTGGCGCCGGTCAACATGGACTGGCAACGGCAACCATCTGCGCCCGGTTCGGCCTCGAGTGCATCGTCTATATGGGAACGGAGGATATCCGACGACAATCGCCAAACGTTGAAAAGATGAAGCTTCTTGGAGCCGAAGTTGTTCCGGTAACGAGCGGTTCGCGGACGCTCAAGGATGCAACCAGCGAGGCCCTTCGCGACTGGGTCACCAATGTTCGTACCACCTTTTATGTCATAGGCTCGGTGGTCGGACCGCACCCCTATCCGACAATTGTGCGCGATTTTCAGTCCATCATAGGAAAAGAAACCAAGGTACAGTGTCGCCGCAAATTCGGCCGCCTTCCGAGCGCAATAGTCGCCTGTGTCGGCGGCGGATCGAATGCCATGGGGATATTCTACCCGTTCCTGAAAGACAAAGGCGTCAAGCTTTTTGGAGTCGAGGCGGCAGGGGAAGGGCTCAACACCAAACGTCATGCCGCGCCATTGGCGCTGGGAAAACCCGGTGTTCTTCACGGCTCATACAGCTATCTTGTCTATGATGAAGACGGTCAAATTGTCCTCCCACATTCGATTTCGGCAGGTCTTGATTATCCCGGCATTGGCCCCGAGCATTCCTGGCTCAAGGATTCGGGGCGAGTCGTCTATGGATCAGCAACCGATAGCGAAGCCATCGACGCCCTCAAACTGACAAGCAAGCTCGAAGGAATAATTCCCGCCCTCGAATCTTCCCATGCCATCGCATGGGTGGTCGCGAATGCCAAAAAGTTCAAGAAATCAGATAGAGTTGTGATTTGCCTTTCCGGACGGGGAGACAAAGATATGGGTATCGTGCGGGAATATTTGTGATATGAGTCGCATCAATATTCTTCTTTCAAAGCGAGGGAGTCGCAAGCTGTTGGTTCCGTTTTTCACGGCCGGTTTTCCTGACCGACAAACGACGAGAGAACTTGTCTTGGGAGCGGTCGACGCTGGCGCAGACATGGTCGAACTCGGATTCCCATTCAGCGATCCGCTCGCCGATGGCCCGTCCATCCAATTTTCATCGCAGATAGCTCTAAGCAAGGGAGCGTCTCTCGCTGGAACTCTCTCGCTGGTGAGCGACCTCCGAAAAGAAACCGAAATCCCGTTATTGCTCATGGGGTATGTTAATCCGATACTGGCCTTTGGAATCGAAAAGTTCTGCGCACAGGCGGCAAAGGCCGGAGTCGACGGACTTATTTTCCCTGATTTGCCGGTGGATGAGGCTGGCGAACTTCAAGCACATTCAGCCAGGAACGGACTCTCACTCACTTTTCTAGCCTCCCCGACAACCTCTTCGGAACGCCTCAAGCTGATAGACCGGCATTCCACCGATTTCGTCTATGCGGTTACCGTCGCCGGTGTTACCGGGGCGCGAAAGCTTTTCGATACTACAACCGATACATACCTAAAAGGCCTGCGTCGTCAGCTGAAGAAACCATTTGTGGCGGGATTTGGAGTTTCGACTCCCGAGACGGCGGCGCATTTGGCCTCTTTCAGTGATGGCGTCGTGATAGGCTCGGCCCTTGTCGAAATTATCAGACGGTCGCCATCGCGAGACAAACAAGTTGTGGCAGTGGCGGAGTTCTTGAAATCGATACGAAAAGCATTGATATGAGCGACCCTCGCATACAAAAGATTCGGGATGAAATCGACGAGATCGACGTAGAATTACTGCGTCTGTT
>JBBTMW010000027.1:0-5685 GCA_038067995.1 Candidatus Zixiibacteriota bacterium | reverse complement strand
GCGAGTCTGGGTCTCAAGCTTGGAGCGATCAAGCACGAATTGGGATTGAAATTGTTTGATCCTGACAGGGAAGAGGAAATTTATCGCAAGGTTGCGGGTCACAACGAGGGGCCACTCCCCGCAGATTCGGTGAACCGAATATACGAGCGCATCATCGACGAATCCCGTCGTCTCGAGCGAACCGAAGTGTACGACAAACAGGAAGACAGGTAGTCGCGATGGTTATTATCATGCAGGAAACTGCGTCAGCACAGGAAATCCAGCAGATCATGGAAAAGCTAACGGAGCTAGGATTTGATATTCATCGCTCCACCGGCGCGGTGCAGACCGTGCTAGGCGTTGTTGGCGACACAAAATCTATCGACGTCAGCGACTACGAATGCCTTGCCGGGGTCAAAGAGGTCATCCGCATAACCCAGCCCTACAAGCTTGTCGGACGAACATTCAAACCAACGAATACCGAGATTACCGTCGGCGATGTGACTTTTGGCGGCAATGCCGTCGCGCTCATTGCAGGGCCTTGTTCGGTTGAGTCGCGTCAACAGATTCGCCGATGCGCCCGCGAAATCAGAGAAACCGGCACGAAGTTGCTTCGAGGCGGCGCTTACAAACCACGCTCTTCGCCCTATGCGTTTCAGGGGATGGGTGAGGAGGGACTGAAACTTCTTCGCGAGGCCGCTGATGAAAATGGAATGTGGGTGGTGTCGGAAGTGCTTGATCGCATGGATATTCTTCCGGCCCTGCGTTATGTCGACATGATTCAGGTTGGCGCACGAAATATGCAGAACTTCGCTCTTCTTAAAGAGCTGGGCAAAATCCGAAAGCCAATCCTCCTTAAGCGCGGAATGTCGGCAACCATGCAGGAATTGCTGATGGCGGCGGAGTATATCATGGCTGGCGGGAATCATCAGGTTATCCTATGTGAACGCGGGATACGTACATTCGAGACCTATACGCGAAACACGATGGATATTTCGGCGATTCCGGTTCTGAAAAAGCTCTCGCATTTGCCAGTAGTCGCCGACCCTTCGCATGGTGTGGGGATTCGGGACAAAGTTCTTCCTATGGCGCTTGCGTCGGTTGCGGCTGGGGCAGATGGCCTTCTCATCGAAGTTCATTACGATCCTGACAAGGCATTGTCCGATGGCGCACAGACGCTTTTTGTCGATCAGTACCGGACTTTGGTTGATCGCGTTTCGCGAGTAGCTCAGGCCGTTGACCGAACTCTTTGAGTCCCAATTTCTTGTCTGAATTTTTATTCCAAAATCAAAATTGATTTTTGGCTCATTTCCATGTTGATTGCCTGTCCGCCATGTCAAAAGACACCAAACAGGAATTTGCCGAGCAACTGGCGCTCGCTATCAGAGAGTCCTATCCCGACAACCTGATTGATACCGCTGAGGCGATTGAGCGTCCCAAGAACCCCGAGATGGGGCGCTATGCCTTTCCTACTTTTGCGATCGCCAAGGCGCTCAAACAGAATCCTGCCCAGATAGCCACCAACCTCGCCGCCGTTCTGAATCGGATCGGAGCAAATGGTACGCTCAGATACAGCGCGGTCGGGCCATATGTCAACGCCTCCGAGGAACCAATTGCCATCGCAAAGAAAACATTGGAATCAATTCTTTCCGGTGGGACACGCTACGGGGCAAGTGACATTGGGAACGGCAAAAAGATATTGGTCGAATATTCCTCTCCCAACATCGCCAAGCCATTCGGGATTGGCCATCTGCGATCTACAGTCATCGGCAATTCGCTCCGCCGCATCTTCATGAAACTTGGATACGAGGTGACTGGCATCAACTACCCCGGCGACTGGGGGACGCAATTCGGCAAGATGATCGTCGCGTGGCGCAAATGGGGTGGAGAGTTGGACCTTGCCCAAGATGCCGTAAAAAAGCTATTCGATCTCTATGTCCGCTTTCATGTAGAAGCCGAAAAGGACAAGAGCCTCAACGAAGAGGCGCGAATTGCATTCAAGCAATTGGAGGATGGAGCCCCCGAGGCGGTTGACCTGTGGGAGACATTTAAGACAATCTCACATGCCGAATTTAATCGCATCTATTCCCTTTTGGGGGTGGAGTTTGATCTCGTTTATGGTGAATCTTTCCTCAATGACAAAATGGACGCCGCCGTTGATCGCCTTACTAAAGATGGGCTGACCTCAATTTCGCAAGGGGCGCTGGTCGTCATGCTTGATAATCCCCAACTCCCGCCCTGCCTCCTGCGGAAGGGAGACGGCGCGACTCTCTACGCTACCCGGGATATTGCGGGACTGATCTATCGATGGGAGAAATTTCATTTTCATGAAAGTCTCTATGTGGTTGGTGTGGCTCAATCCGACCATTTCAAGCAAGCATTTATTGTCATAGACAAGATGGAACGGGCCGAGGGGCTTTCTCCACAGGAGCGCATGACAGGCCGAGTGAAGCATATCGACTTCGGATGGGTGAAATTTGGCGAGACAATGATGTCGACCCGCCTCGGCAATATCATCTTTCTTGAAGATGTCATTAATGAGGCAGTCAAACTTGTGGCCGAACGGATTTCAGAGAAGAATCCCAATCTTTCAAAGCGCGACGTCATCGCCATGCAGGTAGGCACGGGAGCGGTGATATTCTCTCAGCTATCGGTTCGACGCCAGAAGGATGTCAGCTTCATCTGGGATCAAGTTCTTAATTTTGAAGGGGAGACCGGACCATACCTGCAATACACCCATGCCCGGCTCTGCTCGCTCATTCGCAATTGGGGGAGAGAGCTTCCAGTTCAACTGGCTCATCCGGATTTGCTGAACCATCCCGAAGAACAACGCGTGATAGAGATACTGGCCGACTTTCCCGGCATCATTGAAGATGCCGCAAGGCACTACGAGCCTTGCTTGATTTCCGATTATCTTCTGGGTCTTTCGGCGGCATTCAATAAAGTGTATCAGCGAAAAACAGCTGACGGTCGTAGCGATAAGATTATCTCCGACGATTTGATTCTATCCGAAGCACGCATGTCCCTTGTCAAATGTGTTGAGGTCGTAGTGAAAGAGGGACTGCATCTTCTTGGGCTATCCGCTCCGGAGGAGATGTAGCCATGGCGCCTCGCTACAAAGTAACTGTCTGCGGTTTCGGCTTGATCGGCGGGTCAATCGCCCTTGATTTGCTCGCATTGCGACCGCGTCCTATTATTCATGCATTTGACCAGAGTCGGGTATTGCTGGCAGTAGGTAAGGATGCTCGTTTCCCGGTTCAAACCGAACGGGATTGGCATCGCGCCGTCGATGGTTGCGATATTCTCATTCTCTCAGCGCCCCCCAAAGCCAATCGCGCTCTTCTTGCACTTGCAGGCAAAAACAAATCACTCCGGAACTGCCTCATCATTGATGTTGGTTCTGCAAAGTCTTCAATCTGCACTCTTGGGAAGAAACTCTCGTTTGCTGAAGGAACGCAGTTTGTCGGTTGTCACCCCATGGCGGGAACCGAGAAATCAGGCTTCCAAAACGCGGAGAAAGGCATGTTCCGAGGCAATCCGTGGTTTGTAGATTCGGGGATACGCCTGACGAAGACAAACAAGGCAAAGCTGATATGGCTGGCGAGCGCCTTGCGAGCACAGGTTGTCTCCATTTCGCCTGAGAACCACGATCAGATGGTCGCGGCGATTAGCCACTTGCCGCAGATCCTTTCGACACTTTTGGCATCGCAATTTCCTCCGAAGGTTTTGCAACTGGCTGGCCCCGGTTTGAAAAGTCTTCTCCGGCTGGCTGGATCGCCGTATTCTCTCTGGTCGGATATAATCGAAGAAAATCGACAAGAAATAGTTGACGCGCTCACGATCTATCGCGACAATCTATCCACTATTATTTCTCAGATGAAAAAGAAACAATCGCTGAAACCGGTCTTTGATTCGGCGGTCAGGAGTTATCGATGCTTATCGTAATGGAGGCTGGCGCTACCACCGAGCAGGTAGCAGGCGTCTGTGATGAAATATCACGCATGGGTTTGACAGCGCATCCTATTCCGGGAGCGCTCCGGACAGCAATTGGAGTCACCGGCAACAAATCACAAGTCGACGCCGATAAAATTCTGTCACTGGTTGGGGTGCGGGACATTATTCATGTCACCCAGCCCTACAAATTAGTAAGTCGCGACTTCTATCCGGAAAACACTGTTGTCGATGTCGGGGGAGTCAAAATTGGCGGGACAGAATTTGTTGTCATGGCCGGACCCTGTTCGGTTGAAAGCCGTGACCAGTGTATGATTATCGCCGAAACCATCGCCAAGTTCGGTGGGAAGATTTTTAGAGCCGGGGCGTTCAAGCCCCGCACCTCGCCCTACAGCTTTCAGGGTTTGGGGGAAGATGGGTTGAAGATTCTTGCCGAGGTGCGCACCAGGTTTGGATTAAAAATTGTGACCGAGGCAGTCGACACCGAGACCCTCCCGATGGTCGCTGATTATGCTGACATCATCCAGATTGGCGCTCGAAATATGCAAAATTATTCCCTGCTCAAGAAAGCCGGTAAGACCACAAGGCCCGTCCTTCTGAAACGAGGGATGGCCGCCACGCTCGAAGAATTTCTGATGGCGGCCGAGTATATTCTCGCCGAAGGGAATCGTCAGGTGATTCTCTGCGAACGGGGAGTGCGCACATTTGCCGATCACACCCGCAACACCCTCGACTTGTCGGCGGTGCCATTTGTGAAACGAATCAGCCATCTCCCAATAGTATGTGATCCCAGCCATGGCACGGGCAAAAGAGCAAAGGTCATTCCGCTGTCACGGGCGTCAATTGCCGTTGGCGCCGATGGACTGCTTGTGGAGGTGCATCACGATCCAGCAAAGGCATGGTCGGATGGTCCACAATCAATTACGCTTGACATGTTTGGTGAATTAATGAATACGATGCGCCTCATTGCGCCGGTTGTCGGGAGAACTTGCGTATGAGCCGAAAGCTCAGTCCGGCGAGAAAATTTGGCGGCACTTTGACAGTGCCGGGGGACAAGTCAATTGCCCACCGCGCCGCCCTTCTTTCTATTCTATCACGCGGTACCATTCAAATCGCGAATTTCCCAGATGGAGCCGATTGCCTGACCTCTCTTCGTGCCGCGCAGACGCTTGGTGTGACTCTTTCTGAATCTGATGGCATAATGACTCTGACGCCGCCCGCTTCGTTGTCTGTGTCTGCCGACACCATTGTCGATTGTGGAAACTCCGGAACAACAGCGCGCTTGCTCTCCGGCATCATCGCCGGTTCAAGTATGGAAGTTACTCTCACCGGCGACGCATCCTTGAGCAGTCGCCCCATGAAGCGAATAATTGAACCGCTCACCAGAATGGGAGGGGAACTATTTGCAACCGACAATAAACTTCCCATGCGCATTCGTGGAAGAAAACTGCTTCCATTTGATTATCATCTGCCGGTCGCGTCGGCGCAGGTAAAATCCTGCCTACTGCTTGCCGGGCTGGCCTCATCATGCTCTGTCACTATCCGCGAAGATGTCATCACTCGCGATCATACCGAGCGAATGCTCTCTGCCCTGGGAGAGGGAATTGCCGTTCGCCAGCCCAAAGGAGTGATGGTTGTCGACCCGGATGATCCACGCAAGAAGCATATCGAAAAGAGTGAATCATTCGCAAACGAGGTGAAACTGACCTCGGCGGCACACATAAACGGGGGGGAGATCAACATCCCGGGGGATAT
>JBBTMW010000026.1:0-6327 GCA_038067995.1 Candidatus Zixiibacteriota bacterium | reverse complement strand
GTATCGCTGATCAGCTCGGAACCCTCGGGTGAGGATTCTTCGATAAAATCGAGATTGGGGGGCGGCTTTTCGCCGTGAGATTTGCACCACTGTTTGGCGATCTTCATGTGGGTTTCGGCGAGTGTTTTCCCGATGTTTCGGGAACCGCTATGGAGCATGATCCAGACAGCATCGTCGGGGTCGACCTGAAGTTCAATGAAGTGATTCCCCCCACCGAGGGTTCCGAGCTGATCAGCGATACCACTGTTCTTGTCGTAGTCGCGGAGCCATTCCAGAATCTTTTTTGTGGCAAATTGCTTGACCTCATCCATCTGTCCGGAACGGCGATGTTCGAACCCCATAGGGATTCGCTGACGGATGCCGTGATGGATCGTTGGCAGTTGGGTGACGATGTCAGACCGCCGGAGACTTGTTTTGACGGAGCACATGCCACACCCAATATCGACCCCCACTGCGGCAGGAATAAGGGTGGCATCGCAGGGAAGAACCGAGCCTATAGTCGCCCCAATACCCATGTGGACATCGGGCATGATGGCGAGCCAGGGATGAATGATCGGCAGGGAGAGCATGTTGTAAATCTGCTGAAGGGCGGTTGGCTCGATTTCGTGGGCGGCTAGCCAGATTTTGGCCTTTACGATGCCCGATTTGTCCCGTATTTCGTACATAGCAACTCAAGATAGGTCGTTTGGGGGAGGATGTCCAATATCGGCCTGTCGTAAGTTACACGCCTGAAGGCTGTAGGCCGTTTGCACAGTCATACAAATCCGTCTATATTACTTACAAAAAAGTGGAGAAAAACGATGGGTGAACGGGTAGAAAAGTTTAATGCCGAACGTGAAGCGCTCAACGAGCTTGTTCTCAAGCGAGGGGATCTCAATATCAAGCGGTTCTGGTCGCTTGACGGAGCCGTTTATCGGGACGGCGCCCTTCCGGCTAAAACAAAGTAACTACTCGGGCTGGTGGCGTCGCTGGTTCTGCGGTGCGACGACTGCATTGCCTACCATACGATTCAAGCTAAAGAACAAGGGGCAACCGACGCCGAATTCGATGAAGTCATGTCAATCGGACTTATCGTGGGGGGGTCTATCACTATTCCCCATATCCGGCGCGCCAATCTCATGTGGGAGGATTTGAAAAAGTGAGAAGATATATCCTTGCTGTACTCCTTATTTTCGTAGCAGGCTCAGCATTTGCCACCACTCCCGATTCCCTTTCCCCTATTCAGAAATTGCGGGAAGTCTACAAGGTTACGTACCCCTTTTTTGAGATGGCCGATACCCTGTATCTTCCGCAGACTGAATTACAATTAATCGAGGGCTATCACTGGCCGGATTCATCCCGACTGACGCCTATTCAGAACTGGATGAACCATTTCCCAATCTGGCACCAGTACAAGAACGTTGGCATCTGGAACGGTGAAATCGCAAAGAAGTTTGACCAAATCACCCGATGCATCCATCTTCCCTGGAACGGCCCGGCCTACAAAGATATTGCTTTTCCATGGCGCATTGCGATGGAGTATTTGAGATACCGTCAGGCGGAATCTCTTTTCACGTTCATCCCCAACGCAGGCGCGACGGTCTCATACAGTGAATTTCTGAACCATAAAGTCGCGTATGGCCCTCGCTACGATTTGAAACTCCTGCCGGACTCCACCCGCGCCGCTTCGGTAGAGGAATTTTACAAGTGTTTCGGAGTAGCTATCACAAACATGAATTACAAAACGCTGATTGCAAATTGTGATTCGGTGGCGGTGGGGAGCATTGGCCCCGGCGATCTCTTTGTGGCAACTGACTCAACCGGATGCAAAGGGGTGGCGTATGTCGTGATGTTCACGATAGAAAACAAAAAGAAAGAACGTCTGTTTGCAGTAGCAACCGGCGGCGAGGTGTCATCCGATTTCCATATTCCTCTTTTCAACAAGGACCGCAACAGGCCGTGGTTATCACCGGAACAGATCCGCGCTCTGACGCCAGAAGGCTCCATCCAGGCTGGATTCTACCGTTTTTCATTCCTAAACAATCTCAGTGTCGAGAAGCCGTGATGAAGAAAACTGCAATGACCGGACGACGTGTCGCCAATTCGAAAATAACTCCGCGCGAGATACTGAGTGCATCCAAGAAGCTGTACGATACTCAGGTGTCGTGGCGGCGGCATTTACACATGTATCCGGAAGTGGCCAACACCGAATTCAAGACCACCGCGTTCATACAAGATTTGGTCGAAAAGCAAGGATTGCGCGTTCTTCCCATCATGATGAAAACCGGCGTCCTTGCTGAGTTGAAAGGGAGCAAACCCGGTCCGACGATTGCTATTCGAGCAGACATCGATGCCCTTCCGATTACAGAAGAAACAAACCTTCCCTTCAAGTCCAGGCATGTCGGATGCATGCACGCCTGCGGGCATGATGTCCATACAGCAACCGGTCTGGGTGTGGCGCATCTTCTGGCATCGATGCGGGAACGACTGTGTGGTACGGTGCGATTTATTTTTCAACCGGCCGAGGAATGTCCTCCCGGCGGTGCGCGTCCGATGATTGCCAATGGGGCGCTGAAGGATGTGTCGACAATTTTCAGTCTCCATGTCGATCCGACCGTCCCGGTCGGGCATATCGGATTGCGTGATGGTGCGGCGCTGGCCGCGGCGATTGATTTTGATTTGATTATTCATGGTCTCTCAGGACACGCGGCTCGTCCGCACGGATGTATCGACGCGCTAGTCACCGGCGCCGAGGTGATTCACTCTCTGCAAACGATTGTGTCTCGCGAGGTTGATCCTATCTCGCCGGTTGCGATTACGATCGGGCAATTTCATTCCGGCACGGCTCGCAATGTCATCGCGCAGACGGCGCACATCATCGGCACTGCCCGGACCCTGTCGCCTGAAATCGCAAAACAGTTGCCGGTGCTCATCAAACGTACGGCATCGTCGATTTGCGCCGCACGTGGGGCAAGGCTGGAAATGAAACTGATAGCAGATTATCCCCCTATGATCAATGACGCCAATGTGAACAAACGATTCGCGCGCGGTTTTGAACGGCTGTACGGCGATAAGGAGATTATCACTACGCCTCAGTCACTGGGTGGAGAAGATTTCGCCTGCTATCTCGAAAAAGTTCCCGGGGCGATGGTGCGCATTGGCGTGCAGAACAAAAAGATTGGAGCCGACAAACCGTGGCACCACCCGGCCTTTATGGTTGATGAGCGATCTTTGACCGTGGGGACAGCAGTGTTGTCAACAGTCATCTGCGACGCCCTTGGAGTACTTTCGGATCAATGAAACTCAGGTGGCCGGTTCTTCTTGTCGCGCTACTGCTGTCGGTCGTCAAGACTTCGGCAAGCGCGCTGAGCGGAGAGCTGGTCACATTCTCTGATTTTAACACAATCACTGCGGTCGCGAGTTCTTCAAGTCACGTCTACTTTGCCACTCCATTCGGGATTACGCGCTACAATAAAATCGAAAATCTATGGGAGCTTCCTCTTGCCGGATCGGAACAAATCGCTCGGGAGGAAATTCAGGCGCTTAGGGTCGACCTATTCGATCAGCATCTTTATGCGCGGTCAACGCAGAATTGGTATGAATATGATCTGACTTTTGAGCGATGGTATCCGATCGGGAAAGAGCCACGGGTAGAGAATCCGTCAAAGGAGGTTCGCCCTGATGGCGTCATGTATCCACCCGAGGGGTTCACCTGGTCAGCCGACGGATATCTGATCGATAAACTGGGTCGCACCGCGCCGATGGACGTGATCCTTGATGACGGCTCGGGTGTCTGGTGGATAGGGACGCAGGGATATGGCGCGGCGAAATCGTCAAGCTCAGGGCGCATCCTGACCTTATTACCCTATGGGCTTCTCCAAAGGCGTGTCAACGCCTTTCTGGATGACAGTCTTCTGTGGGTAGCGGGTACCGTGACGGGACCTCGAACCGGCATCACTCTCATGGATCGGGAAGAGAACCGCTTTCAGTATATAGAGACCGGCTTCGGCGCGGCGTTTGAGGCTGTCGATATCAACTGTTTCTCATCCGAAGGAAATTCGGTCTATGCGGGGACATCAAATGGCGTCTACACTCTTTCACGTGAGACGGGAGAGATGCTTGGGCATATTACGTCAACTCTTGGGCTTGCCGACAACAATGTCATTTCGCTCGCGACCAACGGCGACACGCTCTTTGTGGGAACAGCTCTTGGGTTAAGCGTGGTCATACCGACGGGAGGAAAGTCCCGTTTTGCTTCGATTGAGGAGTTTGCTCGTCACACCGTGTTTGACATGCAGATCGTCGATTCGTCGCTATGGGTGGCGTCGTCGAATGGCGTCTATCGACTCTCACTGGTGAACGGCAGTCTGAAAAAATTCAACGATCCAACGCTTGTCTTAGCCCATGAAGTATTCGACATCGACTATGTCGGTGAGAATCTTTGGATGACCTCGTCATCGGGAGCGCTGAGGGTGAATGTTCGCACCGGTGATATCGAGCCATTTCGCGTGGGAATGTCGCGCACCATTGCCCGGGAGATAGAAGTCAATGATACGATAGCAGTGCTGAATTCCGATCGGGGGATTGTATTGCTATACTACAAAGAGGACAAACAACCGACCCGCGAAATTACCGTGGAGGATGGCCTTCCGTCGTCATACGTATATAGCCTGCTGTTTGACGGCGATTTTCTGTGGATCGGCAGTGACCGGGGGCTGACCCGCCTGTGGTGGAGCAGTCCTAATATTCTGCGGTGAAACACCTGGCTCACCCCTGCTTCATCACGGTTGATTGGCGGGCGATTCTGTATTACCATTTGTGAGTGGGTAGAGCATTAATGGTATGAAAAACCTGTTTCAAAATATCTGGATCAAGCTGGTGGCGGTGGCGCTGGGATTGCTTCTCTGGTTCCATGTCGCGACCAACAAGACCTATACCCAGCGGATGACTCTGCCGGTGTCAGGGGTCGAGGTCAAGGAAGGGTACGCGCTGGCGACCTCCCCCCCCGATTCCCTTGAAGTGGCGGTGACAGCGACCGGCAAACGACTTCTGTTGGGCGCGGTGCGAACCGAGCAATTGCGTATTAATCTGACGGCCCTCAAACCGGGGACGCATCAGGTCGATTTGACCACGAGCAATGTGTCGTTTTACAACGGAAGCGACCTTTTGCATCTCTCGGCGGTCGTGCATCCGATGGTCTTTACGGCAGAAATTGATCAGATGACAAGCACAAGATTAACGATTACTCCCGACATCAAAATAACACCGGCCGATGGCTTTGCGCTTGCCTCGCCACCGGTCTGTGAACCGGATCAGGTGACAGTCAAAGGGCCGCAATCAGGGATCGAGAAGCTCAAGGGAGTGTCGACGATGTACCACGAGCTGAATGGCGTGAAGAATTCAACCAGTCTTTTCGCGCATGTCCGTCAACCCGGAGTGGCTGGGGTCATCGCAGAGCCGGAATCGGTCAAAGTCATCGTCGATATCGTACCGGTCAAGACACGTATCTTTGAAAGAATAGCGGTGGTGGTGTTTCATGCCCCAACGACGGAAAAGATAAAGGTTGTTCCGTCGACGGTGAACCTCGAGTTGACTGGCCCGCCCGATCAGATTGATCTGCTCAATCGCAATGCTCTTGTAGCCTCGGTGGATTTCCGTCGACTCTCACGCGTTGGTTATGGAACTATCACTATTGATTGCCCCTCGGGCTTCGCGGTAAAGCGATCATCGGCCGATTCCGCTTTGGTTGTGCGAGGCAATTGATGCTGATTCTCGGTATTGAGACTTCGTGCGACGAGACATCGGCGGCGGTAGTTCGCGACGGAAAAGAAATCCTTTCCAATGTCATTCTTTCCCAGCCGCATCACACAAAATTCGGCGGTGTTGTGCCGGAGGTGGCGTCGCGTGCCCATCTCAAGACCATTGTTCCCATATATGAAGAGGCATTGTCTGAGGCAGGAGTCGCCCTTGAAGATATCGAACTTTTTTGCGCCACGATGGGTCCGGGGCTTATCGGCCCCCTTCTGGTTGGGCTGACTTTTGCGAAAGGGTTGAGCTATGCAACCGGCAAACCCTTTGTGGCAGTCAACCATCTTGAGGGACATATAGCGGCGAATCTTCTTGAGCATCACAGCCTTGAGCAAAATCATCTGAGTTTGGTCGTGTCAGGTGGACACACCCTTCTTATCGAAGTCTACAGCTTCGGAGAATTCAGCTTATTGGGGGAAACACATGACGATGCCGTTGGTGAGGCTTATGATAAGGTCGCCAAGGTGATGGGGTTGGGCTATCCCGGAGGGGCGGCCCTTGATGCGCTGGCGCAGAGCGGCAACCCAAAGAGAATCAAAT
>JBBTMW010000025.1:0-9100 GCA_038067995.1 Candidatus Zixiibacteriota bacterium | reverse complement strand
TGCCCCATACGCGTATAAGAACACCGAGGGAGGCACATCGTTATGTGCTTCTTTCGAGGTTTTAGTTCCCAAGACCTACTATTTGCAGAGTACCCGGCTCAGGGATGGGTCGGGTGTTTTTTTTCCTGCACGCGCCGATCTGTCCGGCTGGCAGCATTCGTTGCAGGCGTTCAGCAATTGGGAGGGGTGTCGTGAAGTGAAAGAAAAATGAGGGCGGATGGGATTGAACCATCGACTCCCTGCTTAAAAGGCAGGTGCTCTACCACTGAGCTACGCCCCCATATACTTCGCTTATAGGGTCAGATTACGGGGAGAGGGAAGATAACCGCCGACATGGGCGTGGTCAATGCCCCCGCCGGGTCATTTTGCGGGAGGAAACAATAAAAAAAGCGGCGCCAGAGCGCCGCTTTCCCAGTGTGTATTGAGAAATCGTCTACCTATTTCGCAGTTTTCGGGCCGATAAACTCGACGTCGAAAATCAGCGTCGAATTTGCCGGAATAAGACCGTTGCCGACATCGCGGCTACCATAGCCAAGCTCGGGGGCGATGACCAATGTGCGCTTTCCGCCGGCTTTCATTCCAGCGACACCCTCGTCCCATCCCTTGATAACCTGGCCGATGCCAAGCGTAAAGACAAAGGGATCGTTGCGGTCGACCGACGAATCAAATTTTTTCCCTTTGGCGCCGTTGTCACTCAGCCAACCGGTATAGTGCATCACTACTTCCATTCCAGATGTGGCTTCTGAACCGGTTCCGAGCACGATGTCGTTGTATTTGAGACCTGATTTTGTCGTCACGAAAGTAATTTCCTTTCCGGCGGCCGCAGGGGCCGGGCTAGTTGCTTTTGTCTTCTCTTGTGCAGGTGCGGGGTCTACTTTTTGAGTTTTTGATTATACAACAATAGTTTCCATACGCTTCGCGCCGGTCGAGACCAAGAGAATCTCAACGCCCAAATCATTGGCGATGAACTCAAGGTAATGGCGGGCGTTCTTGGGAAGATCCTCAAACTGGGTCAATCCGGTTGTGTCCCCCGACCACCCCGGCAGAGTTCGATAGACCGGCCGGGCATAATACAATTCCGCCAGATCAAGCGGGACATCGCTACAGATGTGACCGTTGATATCATAGGCGACGCAGACATTCAGTTCCTGAAGACCATCGAGAACATCAAGTTTTGTAATGGCAATCGATGAGACTCCATTGATGCGCACCGCGTGCTTGAGTGAAACAAGGTCGAGCCATCCGCATCGTCGCGGACGACCGGTCACCGAGCCATATTCATCGCCGGTGATACGGAGTTTCTCGCCGAGTTCGTCAACCAGCTCGGTCGGAAACGGACCCGCTCCGACACGAGTGGTGTAGGCTTTCACGATGCCCACGACTTCGTCAATCATCTGCGGTCCGATACCAAGACCGGTCAGGACGCCGCCGGTGATGGTGTTGGAGGAGGTGGCGAACGGATAGGTCCCCAGATCGACGTCGAGCATGCTCCCTTGAGCCCCTTCGTATAAAAGGGTCTTGCCGGATTTCCAGGAGTCCCACAGATATTTGGATATGTCGGCGACCAACGGTCGGAACATTGCGGCCATATGTTGCAGATCGTGAAAGATTCGGTCGATATCGGCGCGTTCATCTGATGAACCGGCGAGATATTTTTCCTTGATAGTCTTCTGATATTCCAGGCGGTGACGGAGGCGTTCGGTAGCAAAGAGATCGACAACACGAATGCCATTGCGGGCAACTTTGTCGACATAGGCCGGGCCAATTCCTCGCTGGGTAGTACCGATACTTTCGGTGCCACGGTTCCTTTCGTCGGTCGCGTCGATAAGCTTGTGGTAGGGAAGCACGAGATTTGCGGCGGGAGATACAAAGAGGCGTCCGTCGAAATTGACTCCCTGCGACGACAACAGATCAAGTTCTTCTTTGAGGCTAAACGGGTCGATCACGACGCCATTACCTATACAACAGACTTTTCCGGGGTGAAAAATGCCGGAGGGGATCAGCCGCAGAACATGTTTTTTGTCGTTGATGATAATGGTGTGGCCGGCGTTGGCGCCTCCCTGACAGCGGGCGATAATATCGACATCGGCGGCCAGCAGATCGACAATTTTCCCTTTTCCTTCGTCGCCCCACTGCAGGCCGACCACTACCCGGTTCTTATTTTTCTTCATGCCTCTTTCTTTTTCCCATATCCGCGCACGAGCGTCTCAATAGCGCTTTGCAGTTGTTTTTTCCCAATTCCGGAGATGACGCTTACCGCGATGGCAGAGACTCCAAAGGTCTTTTCCATTTCTTTCACTTTTCGGTTTACCTCATCGCGGCCGACTTTGTCGGCCTTGGTCACCGCCACGATAACCGGCAGGCCGCGGTTGGCCAGCCACTGAATCATCTGCATATCGTCAGGTCCCGGGACGCGGCGGACATCGACGAGGAGGACGAGTCCGGCGAGTGTCTGGCAATTCTCCAGATAATTCGCGATCATCTTTCCCCAGCTGTCCCTCATTCCCTGGGAAACCTTAGCATAGCCATATCCGGGCAGGTCGACAAGATAGAAGGCCGAATTGATGCGGAAGAGGTTAAGCGACCGAGTTTTACCGGGGGTTTTCGAAACTTTGGCAAGTTTTTTTCGCCCCGTTAATTCGTTGAGAAGAGATGACTTGCCAACATTTGACCTCCCGGCTACGGCGACCTGCGGATACTTGTCCTTGGGCAATGCCGCGGCCGTTTGGAACGACCCCACGAATTCGCAGTCGTTATTGTGGGCAGTCAATCGTTTCATGAGGTCGCAATATACTCAGTGGTGACGCTTATTGTGGCGTCGCCGACGGACGAATCACACGGGTTGATTTATGCTTTAACGGAATCATCGGGTTCCGTTCCAAGGCCAACGGAATTGCCTCGGCTATTGTTTTCACGAAATGAAGTTTAAGTCCGCGCAGGAGGTCTTCGGCCAGCTCACTCATATCCTTCCGGTTTTTCTCGGGGAGGATGATATTGAAAACATTATTCCGCTTGGCGGCGAGAAGCTTCTCGTTGAGGCCGCCTATCGGGAAAATATCGCCGGTGAGCGTAATTTCACCCGTCATTGCAACATCACAACGCACTGGAATACTTGTCAGGGTCGAGAGCATCGCTGTCAGCATCGTGATTCCCGCCGACGGGCCATCTTTCGGCACCGATCCCTCCGGCACATGAACATGCATTTCAAGCGTATCGAAGAAATCCTCGCTAATGCCAAAGGAGCGGGCATGGTTGCGAATATATGACAGCGCCGCCTTGGCCGACTCCTGCATCACTTCACCTAGAGAGCCTGTCAGGGTCAGTTTCCCTTTCCCCTTCATTGTCATCACTTCAACCGGCAACACTTCGCCGCCAACTTCGGTCCAGGCAAGGCCGAGAGAGTAGCCAATAGTGGGAACCAGCTTGAGTGTGGTATCTTTGTATTTTGGCGCACCCAACAGCTCATGCACTTTGCGCTTGGGATAGGTAATCTTGCGAGGTTTCTTGCCGTTAGCGATTTCAACTGCCGTTTTTCTGAGCATGCTACTTATCTGCCGCTCCATCTCACGTACGCCGGATTCACGCGTATATGACCGGATTATCTCCTCCAGCGCATCCTCATGGAAATCAACACCCAATTTCTCAACGCCAAGCTCCTTGATGAGCTTCGGAATGAGATAGTTTTTGGCGATAGCGACTTTCTCGAAATCGAGATATCCGGGCAGACGGATGATTTCCATACGGTCAAGAAGTGGCACTGGAATCGAACCCGTCGTGTTAGCTGTCGTGACAAAAAGAACACTCGAAAGGTCGAATTCGACCTCAAGGTAGTTATCGGTAAACGTGCTGTTCTGCTCCGGATCGAGAACCTCCAGAAGAGCCGAGGCCGGGTCGCCGCGGAAGTCTTTGCCGAGCTTGTCAATTTCGTCGAGGAGAAAGACGGGATTGGATGAATTGGCTTTCTTGAGAGCCTGAATCATTCTGCCGGGCATGGCGCCAATGTAGGTTTTGCGATGACCGCGTATTTCGGCTTCGTCATGCACCCCGCCGAGCGACATTCTAACGAAGTTGCGCCCCAATGCGCGGGCTATAGATTTGCCTATCGAAGTTTTTCCTGCCCCGGGAGGCCCGACCAGACAGAGAATTGGCCCTTTTACTTTTCCCGCCAGACGCATCACGGCCAGATGTTCGATGATTCTCTTCTTAGCCTTCTGCAGGCCAAAATGGTCGGCGTCGAGAATACCGGTTACTTCCTGAAAGCTGGTGCGATCTGTCGTGGGGGAGTTCCACGGAAGGCCCACCAGCCATTCGATATAGCCGCGCACCACGGCCGCTTCGGCCGAATAAGGATGCATCTTTGAAAGCTTTTTTATTTCTTCCTCGGCACGAGCCTTGACGGCTTCGGGATATTGTTTCTTTTCAAGCGCGCCGGTAAATGAGTCGACTTCGGCGCCGGGTTCTTCAAACTGCCCAAGCTCATCACGAATCGCCTTCAACTGTTGCTGGAGATAAAACTCCCGCTGAGAGCGGGACATCGATTCGCGCACCGAACCATCGATTTTCTGTTCGATTTTAAGTATCTCGACTTCTTCGGTAAGAAGCTCATTCAAGACTTGAAACTGTTCGCGAACCGTGAGGGCTTCAAGCACCCGCTGGCGTTGCTCGAGTTTGAGGACAAGATGCGCCGCAATGGTATCGGCCAACTGGTAGTGCAGTTCGATTGAGGCAAGAGATACAAGAACATCGTCGGGAACACGACGATTGAGGCGCACATACTCGGTGAAGTTTTCGGAGACAGTTCGGGCAAGAGCCTCCATCTCGCGGTCTTTTTCATCCGGTGAAGGAACCACCACCTGTACCATAGCCGACAGATGGGGGGTCGCCTTGTCCATCGATTTCACCGTTGCCCGCGCCAGCCCTTCGACCAGAATCTTAACAGTCGAATTGGGCATCTTCATAATCTGAAGCACCCGCGCGACAACGCCTACGCTGTAGAGGTCTTCCACGCGGGGGGCATCGATATTGGATACCCGTTGAGCCAGAAGAAAGACCAGCTTGTCGCCGCGCATCGCCTCGTTAAGGGCTTTGAGGGTAAATTCTCGCCCCACCAAAAGGGGATAGACCATATGAGGAAAAACAACAACATCGCGCAGGGGAATAACCGGCAGGCGCGACTTGATATCGATAGTCTCAGTACCGTAAGGAAATTTCGTAGCTCGCATACACTCTTTCTGCGCCGAATTGGGGCGCTCTCATACCAATTGTACCTGCGCAGGCGCAAAAGTAAACAACTTTTTCGCCACAACTGCAGACTATTCCCGGAGCGGTCGGACTTGTAAGGGGGGCAAGGGATTAGTGAGATGGCTATTATGCTGGGATAGGGTGAAATCCGACTATTTTGGGGTCGTGATGACTACCCACCAAAGAAGGAGAAGAATGCAAAGCAGGGAGACCATCAGATATTGCCGCGGCGACGCTGTCCGGACATGTAAGTTTTGCGGTCTCTGGAGGCTCCTGTTATAGTCCAGAATCCCCTGAATGGTGAAGAGAAGCTCGGCAGTCGAGGTATATCGTTCTTCAGGTTTCTTCGAAAGAGCCTTCAAAATGAGCAGCCTGATTTCCGGCGTGACTTCACGCTCACGCATTCTCTCGTCGTTTGGTTCGTCGTAGATAATTGCCTGCGCAACGTGGGTTTCGATTTCCCCCGGGAATGCCGGCAAGCCAGTTGCCAGTTCATAGAGCACCGCTCCAAGCGAGAAAAGATCGCTCTCAACTGTCGGGGCGTTATTATGCACTCGCTCAGGGGACTGATAGCGCATCGCATCAGCCGTGACCCCATTGCGATTGAGTGAAGAATCATCCATGCTGATTACCAGGCCAAAGTCAGTGAGACGTACCTTGCCTGCGGCGTCGACAATGATATTCGATGGTTTCAAATTGCCATGCACTAGTTCACGCTCGTGGACCGAGCGAAGCCCTTCGCATATCTGCGCGGCCAGCTCCAATAACTTGTCGCTCGACAGTGGCGTCTCGACAGTGAGAGAAGTTATCGGTTGTCCGGGGATCTCCTGGGTGACAATGACAAGCCGGTCATCTACCATCTGGCAATCGAACACCTGCGCGACGTTGGGGTGGTTGATATAGGTAAGGCGGGTCAGGGTGGGGATGGCAAACTGCTGGATGAGCGGATCGGCAGAACGTTTTTCGCTGAGGATTTTGACCACGACAAAGCGTTCCAGCGCCCTGTCCCATCCGCGCCAGACAACGCCGCTGGGACCTTCGCCGAGTTTGTCGACAAGGTCGTATGTCAGAATATGCCGCGTCTCCGCCATATCGGTATTAACGGAAGATGGCGGGGGATTCTTTAGGGGGTTGTTGAAGAATCCAAAGCTATGATTTAGAAGGCGCAATTCTTAAAGGGTGTCGCATCGAGCGCAGTCGAGATGCGTTATCTTTCTCAACAGTTCGCATTTTCGACAGGGGTGGCCCACCTTTCAGGTGGGTTCCCGTCTTTCTTTTTTTTCATCCCCTCTTCATTCCCCCCTACCCCAAAAACGGATATTTGTAATCCTTCGGCGGGACGAAGTTCTCCTTGATGCTCCGCGGCGACGTCCATCTCAGCATATTCTGAATCCCCCCCGCCTTGTCGTTCGTCCCCGAGGCCCGTCCGCCGCCAAATGGCTGTTGCCCCACCACCGCGCCGGTCGGTTTGTCGTTGATATAGAAATTCCCCGCTGAATGACGAAGCGCTGTCAGCGCCTTTTCAACCACATCTCGATCATTGGAAAATATCGCACCGGTGAGAGCATACGGAGAGGTGCTGTCGACCAAACGAAGAGTTTCTTCAAACTTGGAATCTTCATAGACGAAAATAGTGACAACCGGCCCAAAAATCTCTTCTTCCATCGTCTTGAAATGGGGATTGGTCGTGACAATAACAGTCGGGCGGATGAAGAATCCCTTCGACGAATCATAGGTCCCGCCCGCCAATATCTCGGCGTCAGGGGCATTCTTCGCATAATCGATAAATGCTGTTATCGACTTGAAAGCGCTTTCATCGATGACGGCATTGACAAAGTTGGTGAAATCTTCAGGGTCACCCATCTTCAATTCATTAACCTGCGCCACGAGCTTTTCTTTCATTGCCGGCCACGACGACTTTGGGAGATAACAGCGCGAGGCCGCCGAGCATTTCTGCCCCTGGTATTCGAATGCCCCCCGCACGATAGCCGTGACGACCTCCTCGACATCCGACGACGGGTGCGCCACGATGAAATCCTTGCCGCCGGTTTCCCCAACGATGCGAGGATAGGCGCGGTAGGTTTTGAGATTGTCGGCGATTGTTTTCCACATCATCTGGAAGGTGTCGGTCGAGCCGGTGAAATGAAGTCCCGCCAGATGCTTGTTCGCGAAGACCAGTTTGCCAACCGCCGAACCGCGTGCAAGCACCATGTTGATCACGCCTGCAGGCAAACCAGCTTCCATCAGGATTTTCATGATGATATGCGACGTATAGACGCCGGTGCTGGCCGGTTTCCAAAATGCCACATTGCCCATGATGGCCGGTGCGGTCGGCAGATTGCCGTTGATACTGACAAAGTTGAACGGCGTCACAGCGCAGACGAACCCTTCAAGGGGGCGATGGTCGGTGCGGTTCCAAATACCGGGCGCACTTATCGGTTGAAAATCCTGAATCTGTTGCGCGAAGAAAACATTGAAACGCCAGAAATCGACAAGCTCGCAGACAGCGTCAATTTCAGCCTGATAGATATTCTTCGAATGGGCCAGCATGGCGGCGGCATTCATCGTGGCGCGATATGGACCGGCCAGAAGATCGGCCGCTTTCAAAAAGACTGCCGCTCTCTGTTCCCACGGCATTTGCTCCCATTCGTGTTGCGCCGCGACGCACGACTCGATAGCCATGGCGACCTCTTTTTCGCCCCCTTCATAGTAGTGCCCGAGTATCAGATTGTGATTGTGGGGGGAGCGAATTTCGATTTTGCGGCCGGTAGTGACAGGTTTGCCGTCGATGATAAGCGGAATCTCAATCGGCTTGGCTTTCAGTTCGGCGAGCGCCTTGAGAAGGGCGGCACGCTCCGAACTGTTGGGTGCGTAATTCAGCACCGGTTCGTTTTTGGGTTCAGGGACGCGGAAGTTGCTCATAATTTAATGTTCCCAGTGTTATTGACAGAATTTGCCGGTTAAGATTGTCCAAATGTATACAGCCTCACCCCTGTGTAGTGCAGGGTTTCATGTGTGAGACAATTCACAAGGAAGGTAAAGCGAGAAGGGGATTCCGGCAAGTCCGGTCATTTCCCCTATGAAGGGATACTGCACGAATTTCAAAGGCGGAAGTCGCGTCTGCCAGTCTGTGGACGGATGTCGGGTTTCTCTTCCCGATGCCGAAGGCATCGGGACTCAGAACATCGACCTACCGAAAAACTATATCGCGATTTTCTGCTGACGCGTGTTCTGCTCGTGCTCGATAAGCCACTTTTTGCGCCAGAGGCCGCCGCCGTAACCGCCAAGGGTTCCATCGGATCTGACAACGCGATGGCACGGGACAATTATCGCAAGTTGATTGGCGCCATTGGCCGAACCGACCGCCCGATGCGCCGCCGGGGAGCCGACCTTTTTGCTCAAATTGGCGTAAGAGATTGTCTTGCCATAGGGAATTTTGACAAGATTCGCCCAGACCCTACTCTGGAATGGACTCCCCATGCTCGACACCGGCGTTTTGAACTCCCGCAATTCCCCCTCGAAATAGCCCTTCAGTTCTTTCTCAATCGTTCGGATGTGGATATTGGTTCCGGGAACAATTGCGCATTGTAAACGGGTGCGCAGAGTTTTCAGTTCTCGCTCAAGGCCCCGTCGATCGACAAATTCGAGCATCCGCAGACCGGTGTCATCGGCAAGGGCCAGCATTGAACCGAGGGGTGTTTCCAAAACTTTGGCATGCACTACCACGAGTTCGTTAGCTCCTGAAGGAAGCGACCCAAACAGCTTTTGGAAGGCATCCCGAAATCCGCTTACCGATGAAAAACCGGCGTCATAGCCGCTGTTGTGAGCGGCCTCGCCATTTCGGACAGAGGCAAGTGCT
>JBBTMW010000024.1:0-12694 GCA_038067995.1 Candidatus Zixiibacteriota bacterium | reverse complement strand
CGGCCGCGTCGGCAGAGGCCTTTTGGGCAAGAGCTGAGGAGCGGACGAACATTTCCTTGGAAGCGCCATAGCTACGGAATAGAGCGAACTTGGAATCCTGCTCCTGCTTCGCTGCGTTGGCGGCATTGAGGGTGTCCTGCGCGGTGCGCCAGGAGGCCGGTGCATACTGCTCGGCTTCGGCGGTGCGGGCGGCGTCAATTGACGACTGGGCCGCGGTCATTTCGGCTTCCGGTGGCTTGCTACAACCGGCGACTATCAATAACATCATCGCCAAAACTGCAAGAACCGATGAAACTCGCTTTGTCATTCTGTTGATCCTTTCAATCCACCGTCTGGTGGGTTACCATGAGATATGCTGGTCAACTCCCCAGTCATATCAGTGTTCATTACGTTAGTTGTCTTATCTTTTACCGATGCGCTCTCTCCGACTCTAAGTCGATTCATTGAAGTGCACACCTATTTTTTGTGAATATTTTCCACAGCAATGAGGCGCTATATAATGTCGCCAGTTTTCATTTGTAAAGGTTTTTTTAGAGGAGATTCGGTGTTGGAGGCCAGAATTCCGACGGCTCCGTAAGAGATTGACCACTATCAGGTTAGACGAGCGTAAAAAATCGACCAAATTACCCCAAACCCGTGTCTTTTCAGCTTTGTGGATATCGTCGGTGCAATACGATGATTTTCAAGTAAAAGCCGGTTATCACGGACAAGGCTCAGGGGCCGGGCCGCCACTGAACAAATAGGTCACGATTCTAGTGCTATAGACGACGATGACACCATTTTCCAGTTACTTCGAGTCCGGTTGAACCTGATCGCCAACCCAGCGGTCGGTTCGTGAAGTAGGCAAGAGAAATGCGGCTGAGTCAACCTGTCCCTGCCAAGATGAAACTGCAACTCTAACTGTCAAGAAAAGAACCGCCGAGGGTTGACTCCTCGGCGGTTCCGATTGATTCCAATTGTGAAATAGATATCAGTGCATCTGCATCATGGGCATAGTGGCAAGGTAGCGGTGCGTTTGAAAATGAATTCAACCAGCCTGACGATATCGATCATATTGATCAATCCATCCTCAGACGCATCGACATTGGCCTCGCCGTGGCATCCCGGCGCAGACCCTTTCAGAAACATGTATCTGACGAGCGCTACAATATCGACCACATTGACGTTTTCATTCAGATCACCGTCGACATTGCCGGTGAATCCTTCGCAACAACCTGTGCCAATATAGGCCGCATAGGTTCGCGACCAGTTGCTCCACTGTCCACCGACAAATGTTTGGATATGCCAGTAATAGATCGAGTCGGCGCCAAGCTGGGTGGGGAGCTTGCACAGAGCCTCGCCGAGGGAGTCGAAGTCATAGATTGGAGAACGGAAATCATAAAAGCGATCGATCTGGAAACGAAACTTTTCGCCGGCTAAGTCACGAACCAGTCGGGTCCAATCGAAGGTCGGTCGGCGATTAGGAGTCTGGACACCGTTCACCGGAAGCACCGAGGGCGTATCCTCTATCATAAAATAGAAAATGATACTGTCGCCTGTGGTTGCCGGACTGCCCGATTTACCCACGCTGAGGTTATAGTCATTAAAGATGATCGAGGACTGAGATCCATCGATACCAATTGACGCCGACACAGTGGGATCTTCGCCCACTTCTTCCGGTGCAGGCTTCAGCACAATTGAATATTCGCCTTGTGTTAGATTATAGTCTGTCAACTGAAGATCAAGTTTGCCATCGCTGTTTTCATCAAACTTCCAAACTTCGCCGGAGGCGATTGTCTGATAAGTGGGTGACAGGATGAATCCATCGGGATTTTCCAACTCAACAATCGTTCCTGAAAGGCCAGTGACGTACAGTTCATCCTGATAGACTGGCACATCGGGGAGCTGGTTGATCGCAAGGAGCATGGCGTCCTGATCGTTTAGTCCGGCCACAAAGTCCGGCTGACCGTCCCGGTCAAGGTCTCCAGCCGCGAGAGCGAACGCCAAATCCCCTTCCGATGGAAGTGCAAACGATGTCGCGTCGCCGAATGTGCCATCACCGAGTCCGGCGAAAAGAATCAGCTGATTGTTGGTGGCATCGCTTATTATCAGGTCAAGTTTGTTGTCGCGGTTGGCATCAATGAGGCTCAGATTCTGAGCGACTACATTGGGATTCTTGATCTGCGAAACATTCATCCCTCCGAGTCCATCACCAAGTGTGACAGTAATCAGGCTGGCTCCGCTGTTATTTACATTTGTGGTGAGTATCACACAGTCAAAATGCTTATCGCGATTTATGTCTGAAACGGCAATGCCGGTGGGGCCGTCGGTGACGGCCATTCCCACAAACCACGAAGAGGACTGAGTGAAAGTAGCGTCGCCATCATTCAGGAAGATTTTCCCGGAATCGCCGGTCACGACAACCATGTCGGCGTCACCATCAAAATTGAAATCGGCAGTCTGAAAGGCGAGCGCGCCAACATTAGGCAACTGTGACTGCACAAACGAACCCGTGCCATCCCCTTCGGCAATAATGTCCGGGCCAATGACAAGGTCGATAAAGTTGTCGGCGTTGAAGTAGCCTGACGTGATGCAGGGATTAGGTGGGTATGATGCGTCTTTCGTCGAGCCAATATCGATTGAGTCAATCGCAAATTGGCGACTGCCGAGATTTAGCATCGTATACAGTTTCTGATTGGCAATGACAACAACATCGGGAAGAGTGTCGGCATTGACAAAATCAACCTGTATTGATCCCTGTTGAACCTCGAAGTACTTAATCGGCGTCTCGAGGACACTGTTCTGATTGCCATATGCCACGAACAGACCAAGAGTATGATTTCCGGTGAAGACGACGTCGGTATAGTTATCGCGATCGAGATCGACCGTTTCGACAACATACATATCGACCTCAAACGAGGGAGTAACAACGAAGTTTTCATATCCACAGGCGTCACCGATACCGTCGCCATTAAAGTCCGACTGGTCGGGATTGGCCGTTCCGGGGCAATTGTCAATGTCGTCGGATATACCATCGCCGTCGAAATCAGGAGCCAACGGAATCGAGAGCGCAAAGACATCCTTACCACCGTGGAAGCTCTCGAACGCGTTCTGAAGCGGAAACTCCGGTGACTCGGTTGCACCGGTGACAAGAAGATGATACTGATCATCAAGAGCAACAGCATTGGCCATGTCACGCGCCGGGCCACCCAGGTATGTGCTGAAAAGTGGCTGAGGAAGGGTGGGGTGTAATTGGCACACGAATGCATCTGCCGTTCCCTGATATGGCTGAATCGGATTCACCGTCGGGAAATTCGCCGAGGCCGTCAGCCCCGCGACATACATGTAACCAAGATCATCAACGGCTACTCCACGAGCTTCGTCTTCGTTGCTACCGCCGATGTATGTGCTGTACAGAAGGGCGCTACCGTCGGACGCCAGAGTTGCTACAAAGGCATCGGTGCTTCCGCCGCCATACGTCTGTAACGACGAAACGGTTGGGAAATTTGACGAGTGAGTGCTACCCGCGAGGACTATTTTATCGTCAGCGCCAACCGCGAGTGCGAGGCAATCATCGCTATTCGAGCCGCCGATATATGTTGAGAATAAAAGGGAGCTTCCATCAGCCGAAAGAGCAGCCACAACGGCATCCGAGGAGCCGCTGTTGCCGTACAGCGCGTTCACGGTTGGAAAGTCTGACGAGGACGACGAGCCAGTGACGACTATCGCACCCGTTGATTGAATCGCCACAGCCGCCGCGGACTCAACGGAGTTTCCTCCCAAATACGATGAGTAGAGGAGCGACTGGCCATCGGAAGAAAGCCGGGCCACCCAAAGGTCAAATCCCCCTGCTCGTGACGCCTGGAAAGGGTTCACGGTTGGGAAAGAACTAGAATTGGTTGCTCCAAGCAGGAAGATTGAGCCATCGCTATCAATTTCAATCGAGTGGGCGCGATCGAATTGGTTGCCGCCAATGATGGTAGTAAAGAGAACGTCACTCCCAGTCGGATCAAGATGAGTAACAAATATATCGAAATTGGCAGGCTCAATTCCTACCGGTTGGAGTGATGGAAAATCACTCGATGTTGTCCATCCGGCAACAATAACCGATTGATCATCGAGCACGGCAATATCCCCGGCGTCGTCGATTCGCGAGCCGCCCAGAAGAGTGTGATATATGGCGCTTGAACCATCACTTGCGAGTTTGGTAAGCACAAGATCGGGACCCTCTCCAGTCGCCAATGGGTTCCCTTCTGGAAAATCCTTGGAATAAGTGCGACTTAGGACATAGCCGTGACCATCGGCGTCAACCGCCGCCGCAATTCCCTGGTCCGCATCGTCTCCACCGAACGTGACACTATAGAGCAGGGTAGGGTCGATGATTAACTCGCGGGTCGCATCGTAACCATTTGGGAATGAAAAACTAAAAGACGTCTCCGAGAGGAGTTTATACGTTCCGGTTACCTCTTGTTGAGCGCCATTTACTAATTGATACGCGAATGGCTTCTGCTCGGCGATCTGACCCCAGTCGGTGGCAATAACCAGATTTCCATCAGTTCCGATAGAAAGGGATTTAATTCCGTCATAGCGAATTTCAATTTGAGCGGGATTCGCGCCGGGTTTGACGATGAAATCATACTCGAGCTGTCGTCCTGTTCCTCTATAAAGAACATCGATACCGGAATAGACGCTCTTCAGCTGCACCTGCTTAAAGACCGGCACATTGCTTCTCCATCGGGTTTGGTCATTCCCAAGGAAATAGGCTCGCTTTTCATTTGTAGCCATCCCTCCGGACAGGGTCATAGCCCGGCCACCGACGAACGACGCTCGAATGGTCTGACTCAGTATCGTAGCCGAGCCCGCGTCGATCGATGCATCTTCCTCGCCCACCGTGTCAGACACCGACGGTGTGCGAAGTTGATACCATACGCCATTTTGATCAAACCAAGCCGATATGTGACCGACATCAGCCTGATACGAAATCGACGCATCCCATTGACCTTCGTTAGGGATGAACCGAATTGAGGATTCTTCCGCCGCACGCGCCGCACCACCCAAAGAAAACAAGGCAAAGACAACGATACCAAAACGATTCATGGCACGCCTCCGGCGTTATAAGTGAGGAAACTATTTTTTCGGTTAGAACGTAATTATCCTTCGGACAACTACTTAGTATACGAAATTGCCGAAAAACGTCAAGAATTGAATGATGAAATTAGAAAAAACTACTCAAATGTCATGTCGATAAAATGCGGATCAAGTCGGGCTTCCCTCTCCGAGGGGCCGGCATGGGCGACGCAAGCCCGCAAAATATATGACTGAGCGCTCATCTTATCGTCGAGGAGAGAGAAGCATCGGGCCATATCGATGAGAATCTCTCCTTGTTCACCGCATTTTATTTTCAATGTGTCGAGAATCGCTCTTGATTCGTCTGGCCGGTGCAGTCCAGCAAGTGCCATAGCACGATAGACAAGGATGTGCAGGTTGGTTTCGCTGGCAGTAGTTGACTGCTCAGTCAATTGAATAGTTTGCTCAAAGGCTTTCGCCGACTCCTCGTCATGATTTTGAAGTCGTTCGGAAAGGCCTATGAAATAATAGGCGACAAAGGGGAGATATCCCTCGGCAATCGATTCTTCAAATCGTTTGCGAGCGGCCGGGTACTGTTTCTGGATGAGGTGTATCAAACCGGCGTCGACAAAACAATTAGGGTCGCCTTTGAACCTTATCGCCGACTCAAAATTTTCCAGCGCAAGTTCAAGCACCCCAAGTCGCAAGTAGACCGTCCCTAGATTGTAATAGGCTCTGCCGTAATCGGGGCCAAGCTCGATAGCTCGCTGAAGTGTCGCGACGGCGGGGGTGTAATTTCTCTGATCGATGCTGATAAGGCTCAAAAGGAGGAGCGTCTCGAGATCGGTAGGGGCCATCTCAAGGGACTTTTTCGTGTAGGCAAGCGCCTCTTCGTATTTTCCGGCAGTGCGTTTCAACCATCCAAGCGTGCGATAACCGACGGCATATTTGGGATTGAATGACACGGCTGACTTGAAGCATCCTTCGGCTCGTTCGTAGTCTCCGGTAAACATGTGATACCGTCCGAGCGAGCGATGCGCCTCGGGGAGGGTGGGGTCGATTCGCAATGCCTTGAGAGCCTCGGCTTTGGCGGCCTCAATCCGCTCATGGGTGCGATCATAATAGGCCATGTACTGGAAGGTGTAGACATCCGACAATCCGGCGTGTGCCAACGCAAGATTGGAATCAATCGAGAGCGCCTTGGTGTACATCTTGGCCGCGAATGCCAGATCTTCGGCCTTGTTCGATTGATAGTAGTTGCGTCCTTTGAGATAGAAGTCGTAGGCGGTGACGTCTGCCGCCGGTGCCGCGGCGACTTCAATAGTCTCGCGGCCGGTAACTTTCGCGAGGGATTCTGCCGCGGCCGAGGCTGACCGGGAAAGAAGGTTGAAAAGTCCCGACGCTTCCCCTTCATATGTATCCCCTGAAATCAGTTTATCCCCGCCGCTTCCATAGATACTAAGTGACAGGCGAATATTGTCCTGCCACTTGAGAAGCGATCCCATAATCATGTAGTCGCAATGATACCGCGTGAACATGTCGCGGATATCCCTCTGCTGAGTGCCGGCCGGTTCGGCGCTGACGACGAGGTCGGTTCGACGAGAGACTTCGCGAATGACATCCTCGGTGAATCCACTGCAGAAATAATCCCAGCTTGCATCCCCCGAAAGATTCTTGAGGTCAATAACAGTGACCTTCTGTCTCGGATCGCTGTATTCAGTCTGGATAGCGGTCTGCTGACCCTTGCGTGAACTCTCAATGTACTCAATGACGCTTTCAATCGTCTCGAATCTATCGGCTGAATCCTTTGCCAGAAGTTTCATGATGAGCGGCGTCAGCCACGCCGGAAGACCACTGACCTTTTCGTCGGGCGGAACAGGATCTTCGTGAAGAATCGAGTAGACAATACTTGCAGGATAGTCCCCTTCGAAAGGGCGGACGCCTGTGTACAGCTCATAGAGGATAGTGCCGAACGAGAAAAGGTCGGAACAAAATGTTACCGCTTCCCCTGACAGTTGCTCGGGCGACAAGTAGTAAAGACTTCCCTCAATGCTTTCAAAGTCCTCGGCGGCGTCGGCTTCGACAGTTTTGGCGAGTCCAAAATCGAGAATCTTGACTTTGTTGGCGGGGGTAACGCGAATGTTTTCCGGCTTGAGGTCGCGATGGACCAACCCTTCGGAGTGCGCCGCACGAATCCCCTCGGTTATCTGGGCAGTCAGTTCGATTTTTTGTGTTTGATCGAATCGTTTGTCGGCCGTACGCAGGTCCTCCCCCGAAACAAACTCCATGGCGATGTAGGGGTGGTTGTCGATAGTCGAATGTTCCCAGACTCTGACAACATAGGGGGAATCGATTCGGGCGGCCTTGCGGGCTTCGCTTGTCAGACTCTCGCGGAACTTCTGGGAACTGTAGAGATCGTCGTTAATGAGTTTAAGGGCGACAATCCGTTCGAGGTTGGTGTCGAGAGCACGATAGACAACACCGGCGCCACCCTGACCGACGACCGATTCTATCGTATATTTTCCGAACTGTGTCCCGGCTGAGAGCATTTCGTCCTGTATTCCACCTTAATACGGCCGCACAAATGTTATTGATACCTGCCCACTTAGCATGATATCTTGAAGGCCGTTAGCCAATTAACAAATATACACTTTCAATACGGGTGAACAATGCCGCAAATATCTGATGAGGAACTGCTTCAACTCCAGAGCGCTGTCGACGAACTCCGCGCCCTGAACGATATTGCCAGCGCCATCAATATCTCGATGAGCGTCGAGAAGATCACCCAGACCACACTTGAGCAGTGTCTCAAGCGTACCGGCGCCGCCCAGGGGGCCGTCTTTCTTCTCGAAAACCAGAGTGCCCAGGACAAGTTCAAGACCTTCGTTCGTGAAATAAGCCCGCAAGGCGACCAGATGCCCTTCCGCATCAATATGACCCTCTCCGGCTGGATGATTAAGAACAAGGCGATTTTGCTGAGCAACGACCCGGAAAATGACCCCCGCATCAAGGCCGCCGGTTTTGCCAAAGTTGGAATCAACACCGTCCTGGCGGCTCCGCTACTGGCTCGGGATGGATTGCTTGGTCTCTATGTCCTCTTTAATAAAGCGGGCGGGGGATTCACCGACGCCGATTCACGCTTTCTCGGAATCGTCGGCACACAAACCGCCAAAGTCATCGACAACGCCCGCCTTTTCGAGCAGGAACAGAAGCTCAAGATTATCGAGAAGGAAGTCGACGTCGCCCGCAAGATCCAGCAGGGCTTTCTCCCCAAACACAACATTCTGACTGAGCAGTGCGAAGTCTATGGATTCAATGAACCGGCCAAACAGGTCGGCGGAGATTTTTATGACATGGTGGAGATAGAGCCGGGGAAACTCTTTGTTTCTTTGGGGGATGTTGCCGGGAAGGGTCTACCTGCCGCAATGCATATGTCGACCGCACAGGCAGTAGTCCGCTCACAGCTGGCTATTAACACCGGCGACTCACTCGCCCGCATCGCCTCAAGCCTCAATATCCTGATGTGCCATTTTATGAGTCCGGGGGAGTATATCACCGCCCTCTTCGGCTTTTACGACCGCCAGATCGAGAAGTTCTACTATGTCAACGCCGGTCACCTGCCGATTATTATCCATCGAAAAGACGGCACTCTTGAGCATCTGCGCGATTCCGACGTCATTATAGGCATCATTCCCGAGATGATCTACAATGTCCACGAAGTACCCATGCACGCTGGCGACACGGCGGTCTGGTACACCGACGGCATCACCGAGTGTTTTGATACTGCCAATCAGGAATTCGGGGAGGCTCGGCTTGACGTTGCTGTCCGCAAGACGGCAGGGATGTCGGCTCTTGAGGCCGGGCAATCGATTTTGCGCGACGTTCTGGAGTTCCGCGGCCCCGCCGACCAATCGGACGATATCACGCTGTTGGTTCTAAAGGCGCATTGAGGGGGGAGTGAATGGAGCTTCACAGCATATGGTGAATTGCTCACGTCACAGAGAGAATTTGAGTGAGAAAAACATCATAAAACAATTACAAAAAAGGCGGTCATCGTGACCTATTTAGTAGTAATGCTCATTCTCGTAATCGTGGCCGGTATAGCCTGGTATGTTGGCAACACGATGCTCAGATCAACCAATGTGCAAACTCACCAACGGGGTGCTACAATTAAGTTAGCCTCCCTTGCTGGGTTCGCGATTCTTTTCCTGGTCGGCACCTTCTTTTCATCTTTCAATCAAATACCTGCTGGCCACGTCGGTGTGGTGTACTCCTTTGGATCTATCATTGGCCAAATTGAAGAAGGCCCCCAGTGGACCAGGCCATGGTCAAACGTTAGGACAGAGAATATTCAAGTGCAGAGCCATAAGTTTAAGAAGCTGGTGTGTTTTTCCTCCGAAACACAGGAGGTGTATGTCGATGCAACGCTCAATATTCGAGTGTCACCGCAAGCTATTCAAACGTTGTATCGAAACATCGGACCCAATTGGTTCGAGGTCATAGTCGAACCCCGTGTACCTCAGAACTTCAAAGACGAAACAGTTAAGTACACTAGCGTTGGAATTGCTCCCAACCGAGAGGCAATTCGTCACGATGTTACCATTCGTCTTGAAAAGGAATGTGGCCCACACTCTATCGAGGTAACTGACTTATTGCTTGATAACATTGACTTTAGTGATCCATTCAAGCAAGCGATTGAAAAAAAGCAAATCGCCACCCAAAATGCTCTTGAGGAAGAGCAAAAGGTAGTGGGAGAGCGTCATAAGGCAGACCAAAAGATTGAGGCGGCACGGGGTGAGGGAGGTTCGATTCTTGTAGTTGCAGAAAAACAAGCTGAGGCGAACTCCCGATTGGCGGCCTCATTGACACCGCAACTTGTTCAATATTCGCTTGTTCAAAAGTTAGGTGACAAAATTGAGGTTATGATTCTCCCTGCCGGTCAGAATTTTATCCTTGATCCAAACGCGCTGATGAAAAAGCCTTAGATGAACGGGGGAGGGTGGCTTGTGCTAAAGTGTGAGGCAGACGTCCCGTCTGCTCGGTTCCTATTCTGTCATTCCGGACAAGTCCCGCTGCTGGCAGGACTTGTCCGGAATGACAGGAATGAACTCTTCGGCGAAGTTCGCACCTTCAATTGACACAAATTCACTCCTCCGCCTGGAACGCTCCGGGGAAGTGTTCGATGGTTCCCTCCAAAAATGTCACGACGTCAAAGCGGAAGTCGCAGTTGCTCAAATCATGCGTCTGAAGATATTCCCGCGCCGCCGATGTCAGCCGCTTGACCTTGCGCTCATCCACCCTATCGATTGGATGCGGGGGTGACCCACCCTTTAAATGGGAAGGAACAGAGGTGCAACACAGGAACCCACCTGAAGGGTTTGTTGAGAAAGTGGCAAAGTAACGAAATGATGAAAACGCTTCCAGAACATGTCGCATCGAGCGCAGTCGAGATGCGTTCTCTTGCAAATAGTTAGCATCCTTCGATAGTAATAGGGGTCTCGACTGCGCTCGACCCGACACACGCCGAGAGGTTTTTTCAACAGTCCCTACAAGAATAGTAATTGTTTTCTGTTCAGTTACTCCTACAGCTACCTGTCCCATCTCCGCCGAGTCTGTACCATCCGGTACGCTTACGGTATCTGATTTGAGTCTCTGAAAAAATATTTAACCACAAATATAGCAACAGGTTGTGAGTCTTTTATTTCTTCCGGCACAAAGGTTGTTTCTAGTATGGCAGGCAATATATTACTGACTATACTACGAAAGGAGTTCCCACATGAACGTCATCAAAATTTACTCTCAACTAACCGCTCGAGCATCTGTATTCACAACCTGCTTCCTCATTCTGCTTGCGGTGGTTTCTCTTGTCGGCTGTTCAAAGAACGCGACCGAACCCGCTCCACAGGACAGCTCGAATATTCTGAATGAATCAAATGGCGGCTTTACAACCACCAGCGAAGCCCCCGGCTTCGGTGACCCCTTGCTAACCATTGATGCGGCTGGCGAGGTTGAATACGCCGATCCTTTTGCGACAGCGAGTGATGTCGATTCCCAACTGGTCCACCCAATGGCCGGAGTCTATCATATCCGCATTTTGTGGGGGCATCTGGAATTTGACTCGACCGAACTTGATGTGACCGACTGGAGCGGATCTTTGACCTCCACACGTGGGTGCGAAGTACTTCGACGGGTCATCCGTTTTGAAGAGGGGGATGTTATTCTCCCGCGAACAGATCGCAAAAGAATAGAATGGGTTTCACACACCCGTCCGCACAACGACGGCATCGCCGTTGATCTCGTCATTCCACCGCCGAAACCTATCATCGACACCGAATATGTCTGGATCATCGACTCAGTCCTCGGTGATTCATCGTACGAAGTAAATATCGACACTGCCTGGCCACAACCACTACCGGTAAACGTAACGTTCCAGACCGGGCCATACAGCCGCACCTTCTCACTCGAAGAATTGGCTCGCCTCGATACGATAGTGACCCTTGAGGACGGCAACGAAGTGTCGTTCACGGCATTCAAATTCGAGCGCTTCGACTGCCCCAAGGGATTTCTTGGCGGCAGATGGGGCAACGATGACAGCGGCAACGGTGTTTTCGCAGGAACCTGGATCGATCGTAATGGCCCATCCGGCCATGTCAGAGGTCGCTGGGGAACCAATGATGCCGGTGAGAATGTCTTTTTTGGCAAGTGGATATCGGAGAATGGCGAATTCGAAGGACTTCTCCGCGGCAAATGGATGCCACATCCGAACGAACATGCCGACAGCACAGCTTTTGAGCACGCCGGTGGCTGGTTTGCCGGAAAGATTTTTGACGCCGCCGATATCGAAATTGGCGTCCTGCGCGGGTTGTTCCGCACCCATCCGGAAGAGAAAGCCGGAGCATTTATGGGACGGTGGAAACTCCTTTGCCGCGGCGGCGTGCATGATGATCCACGGCCTCCTGTCGAGGATGGTATGAGACAAGGAATGTAAGCAAAATACTCCTGAATTGAACTCTCCCGCCTGACCCCTCCGGCGGGAAAAGCGAGAGACCGGTCGCCAGTGGTGGCCGGTCTCTTTTTTTTGTCACGTTTTTTTTCTTCGAGGAATGAAACCAATCCAGGATTTGGATTGTTTAATAGTCAAAGTTCCTGAAAACCCCTTTGTCTCATCAAGAGACAACCCTGCGTGGGGTGGAAGCAGAAATGTTTCCGCCCCTTATTATTTCCCCTTCAACTCTTCTTTGAGCGATGTAATTAGAGAATCAACCTTCCAGGCAGGGTCAGTAGTCGATTCCATCCGCATATAAATATTGAGGGCTTCTTTCTTTTTGACCGTTTCCGATTGAGAACCGAGGGTGTTGGCAAGATTCATGTTGAATTCACTCGATTCCGGATGACGGACGACAAGGTCGCGAAGTATCGATTCGGATTGTTGGTACTTTCCCTGAAATGATAATAGAACTCCTTTGTTCGAAAGAAACCTGTCATTGACGCCAAATTTATCAATGGCAGTGTCAAGAATCGCAATCGCATAGGAGAGCGACTCTGCCCCAGCCGCGGCCGAAGAAAGCTCAAGGTAGCGATTGGGATTGGTCGAATCGATATTCTTTGCTTTTTCATAATCCAAAAATGCAAGGTACATGTTGCCAAG
>JBBTMW010000023.1:0-11779 GCA_038067995.1 Candidatus Zixiibacteriota bacterium | reverse complement strand
CAATGATTTTTCTGAGTGAATCGGGATGGCCAATGAGGGGGAGATCACGGTAGCGCCACAGATCGTGGCGATGGTAATCGAGGAATCCGTGTACTGCCACTCCGGGCAGATGCTGATCGACGATTGAGTCGGCGACCTGCTGGGCGCGGTGGCCGGTACCGATTATCAGCACCTGAGTGTCATGCGCAAGAACACCGGCGCTTCCCGCCTTCTTCATTCGCTGTGAGAGCCAGCGGGTGAAATAGAAGTGTCCGATCTGGGCCACCAGATTCAGTCCGGCGAACAGAGCCAGATATTGCCGGTCGATGCGCCATACCATAATGGTGCAGGCCGAAATGAAGAAAGTAGTTATAAGGAATTCGTCTCGGATGAGCTGGCGGATCGAGGCGCGAATAATTCCGGATGAAAACAGAGGATGAGCCGGGCCGGTCACGTTATAAATCGCGCGGATAGCGACAAGTCCGATGAGGATTTCAACGGTCGGAAGAAGCGCCGGATGCAGGTAGGTGGACAACCACAGACAGGCGATACTCGTTGCCGCCACTCCCATCTGGCCGGAGAGGAGCATGAAGGCGCGTCCGAGTATAGCCGAATTGAAAGCGCCCGACTGCGCGGACGGCAACATCGTTGGCTTGGTTGAATCGATTGGGATGTGAGACGTGGGAGTTTCGGCCTCAGGCCGGTAGACAGAAACGCGGTTGTGAGGCTCGGGAAGAATTGGGCGATACGCCGATTGTCGTTTGTTTTCCTGAACGCGCATGAGAATATGTCCGCGATGAATCGTTCAGACCCCTCTGTTTACAAAGTAGTTGCCCGCTCTGCTGGCGTCATGCCTGTTCATTTCGCGTGTCGATCCTGTTCCATGGATGTCACAGCGCCGGTTGCCGTCTCTCTCCCCCGGCGATATCCTTTAGATAGTATCGGCAGTCGGCCGAGGGACTTGAGGACATCAGCGATGGGGTGAGAAATGACCGCTACTCGACGAGGTTTCCTCCCTGTTCGATAGCTTGAAAAACTTCATGACGGGACAAGTCAGCCTCAGCCTGTATCAAATCGTGCTGTGGTAAAGTCTCAGCAGGGCGTCTAAGCATCTGCTTTCCCATTTCCGCAGGCGAGGATTTGAGAAGTTCAGTCGGCATCTTGGAAAACGCTTCGAGGCATTTGTCATTGGAGATTGGTGACTGAAGGCGGTACTTGATAAATCCCTGCATCCGGGGATAGCCGTCGAGATTCTCAAAAGGAACCCGATGCCGTGCGAGCATATTTCCGACCTGTGATGTACTCGACACCCGTATTAACAGGGAATCGGTGGCGGTGATTCGCGATCGCGCACCCATTCGGTTCAGAGCGGTGGCCATGCGGAGGGATTCGTCATGAACCGATTGCACCTGATTTGCCAAAGCCTGGTCGTTCATGAGTGCGGCAACGATTGTCTTTCGGACGGTTGCGGAGAAATGTTGGTCACGGCCGCTTATGCCGAGTTGGAGAAGAGTCCCCGGGGCGGCAACCGCAAATCCAACGTCGGATGACACCAGTCCGAAGGCCGCGGTCAGTGATCTCAAGACAACGACATTGGAGCACACTTCGAGAAGGGGAACGGACGATATGCCGAAAAAGTCAAAGTAATATTCATCCACAATGAGCAGGCCATCCGGAACACTCTCGGCCATTTGGCGAAGATCCTCAATTGAGACATTGGCGCCCGATATCCGGTTGGGATTGGCGATGTACACAATGTCGGATGGAGACGTTACGGCTTCAATGACGGCCGTGGTGTCGCAGGAAAAGGCCGAGGCCCCCAGCACTTCGTTGATGCCCATCTCGGCGCGATCGGCGGCGAGGGCGATGTCGGGGGTCATATGACCGGCGCTTACGATTCGACGCGATGGCGTTCCAAAGACCTTGCAGAGTGTTGATAAAAATTGGGTTGAATCGGAAAAGAGATGGATCATATTGCGTGGCGTCATGACGCGCCGTGCGAGAAGAGGGATCACATCGTCTATCTGTTCAAACGGGACCTGAGTAAGAGTAGACATAGTATTGCTCCTTCCGAATTTCATTATCGAGTCGGAGCCGCGGCTATGCGGCGGCGACGTGGAGGGCACATCACAAAGTCGGCCATTGCCTCGGCATGTTCCGAGAATTGCGTGTTGGAGGTGGCGTGATACAATAGCAGTCGGGCTTTGACCCGCTGATGATTTGTTTTCGGTCGTCCTAACCAGTTTCGCATTGTCTTTTGGCTCCTTCCGAGAGTTTTCTTGTTTCCTTCGGTAGCTACAATTGCAATTGCAGTGCCGAACTGTTTCAAGTCTAAACAATGATCTGTAAGTGATTGTCGTGGAATGCGATGCGATGGCTTCGCCGCGGCCGTTTTGGTCGCGAGAGCAGACGTCACATCAAAAATCGGTTCATTGGTTCCGAGGGAAGTGGGCTGTTTGTTCCCGCTCAAAAAAACAGCCGCCGGGACCTGGGGTCCCAGCGACTGCCGGAAGGAAAGAGACGAAAAAGGGATTCGAGAAATGTCTTTTACATTTTGCTGATGATGTACACCGACGACAAGACGCCGGTCGCCGCTCCGAGAGCGGTGGTTATAGTTTTAAGCCAGTTGCTGTTCTTCTCAATTTTAGTGGGAACTACGATGATGTCGCCTATGGCAACTTTCTTTCCCAGAACGCCACCACCGGAGACAACCTCTCCACCGGCGCGCATGAGCCTGATTTCACCTTTGTCCGATTGACGGGTGAAATTGCCGGCACGCTGGACGTAATATTTGACATTTTTGTCTTCCACGAACTTGATGGTTCCGTTGGAACCGACGGCGCCAAGAACCGAGATTCCCGATGGAGTTGCGGGAACCCGAACGACATCGCCGGGCTCAAGGACGACATCGCCATCCTGTCCCTTTGTCGCAAGTATCTTTTCGATATCGATGATGATTCGACTTACCGAGGTACTTTCGAATTCAAAGACTTCTTCTCGCGAACGGCGACCCAGCGAATCTTCCGTGATTGGCTGAGACCGCTGAATGAGCTTTGGCACCTGAAGACGGTTCAAATTATTAGCGATACTTTTGCGCTCCAGCACAATGCCTCGCGGAAAGGCATTGACGGTAAATCCACCGGCGCGGGTGAGCATGTGATAGAGCCCCTCTTCTTTATTTACGAGGGTATAGACGCCGGGGTAAGTGAATTCTCCTTCAAGACGGACCAAACGGTTTACTTCATAGTCCGGAATCTTGCGGACAAAGACGCGGTCGTCCTCGGCCAATTCGATACGTCGGGCGCTGTCGGAGCCATCCAAGGGGATATACTCTATCGAGATCATGCCGACCGAATCCATGCGGGCGACTTCAACTTGCTGGCGATCCGCTCCCCGACGGAATGACCCGGCCAAGAATATCAAATCCTCGGCGGTCATTTTGTCATAGAGCGGGTACTTGCCGGGGCGTTCTATCTCGCCTTCGATATAAACAAACTTCTGGCGCTTGATTTCCTCTACCGAGTACACATGTAGAGAATCGCGATCCTGCATGAGGAGGTTGCTTTCCGGTTTTCCAGCCATAATTGACGCGACACTTATCGGGATGACTTCGGTGCGACCATCGGTGAAGGTGCGAAAGAGATCGGCTCTGTCGAGATAGACGTTGTAATCCTGGAGTTGGGCGCGTCCAATCAAATCGGATATGCGGGTACTGTCGTTACGTTCATAATAGCCGGAGTGCTTTACGTGTCCATCGATTGCGACCATGTTCTGCTTCATGTCGAAGATGGAATAGACGGTGATGCGATCTCCATCAACCAGCCCGACATTGTCGGTGGTATTCGCGGATTCGCTGAGATTGATGTCGCGCACTTCCCATGCTCGTTTGTCGCCGACGCGCTCAAGCATGATGCGTTCGAGATAGGCGGAGGAGGTGGCATTGCCTGCAAGGGCCAGGAGCTCTTTAACCGTTTCCTGACCTTTGAGTTCATAAATGGCGGCGCGCTTGATTTCGCCGCGAATGGCAACCTGTGTGCCGACCACCGGAACAAAAACGACATCGCCCCCTTCGAGACGGACGTCGGTCGAATTGTCTCCCTTTAGGAGGAGATCATACAGATCAACGGTGGACTTCTCGGCGCCACGGCGCATTAGCTTTATTCCGCGGAGCGAGCCGCGATTACCGGGACCTCCGGCGATATAGAGTGCATTCAAAATCGAAGTTAATGACGAAACGGTATAGGCTCCCGGGCGGACGACCTCGCCGGTGAGATAGATGCGAATCGAGCGAATCTTTCCGAGTGTCACAGTCATCTCAAAACCGGAATAAGATTTGGCAAGCATCCGTCGGCTCTTTTCGGTGAACTCACTAATCGAAAATCCCGAGGCCGATATTTCGCCTACTTTTGGGATGAAAACCGCCCCCTGGCGATCAATGGTAAGGTTATATTCTCGTTCTACATTGCCCCAGAGATTGATAAGAATATTATCTCCCGGGCCGAGAACGTAGTCATCCGATGAGGTTATGTCAGAAGGTTGATCATACTCGTCCGAATGTTCGAAAAGCTCCATCCCAAAGGGTTTGAGTTCATCGAATTCAGGCAAACGATTCTTGGTTTTGATCGCATTTATGGAATCAATCAGGGCGAGGCTATCCTCAATGTCCCTATAGATTGATGAATCTCCATAGAACGATTTGGGGGAGTAGGTTGAAAACTGGCGGAGAATATCAAGGCTATCTGCGGATGTTCTGGCATTGCTCAAGGATTTATTGAAATCGCCAGAGCGCGTCGAACGATTCTTCGCACGCGATGTCCCCGTGGTTGTGTCATAAATTGGTGGCGTGCGATAGGCGTTGCTTTCACCAGTGGTCCGCGATTCCGCCATTTTTTTGCGGTACATTTCGGTGATGCGAGCTTTTTCTTCTTCGCTGATACCGCTGGCCGATTGCGCCTTGGCGGTTCGAAACCAACTAAGCGAGACGATGACGATGATAATCGCCAGCAGAAAGAGAAATCCGTTTTTCATATCTACCTTCCTATGGTATTCCGTGGGCGCCGGGTTTGTCCGCGGTCGCCGCTTAGCGTTCCATTTTGCAAGGGGGATGCCAAATAGAATGCGATATTGCGTAGCTGTCTTTGGTTTAATGAGTTACAGCTATTTATGTATGCTTCGCGTTCGAGGAACCTGCTCGGAAAGGGGAAAAGTCTGACCGCTCGGACAGGAATAGCGTTCCGCCGACGGTGTCCTGACAATCTGGTTAATGACCGAGAATGGCGTCGGTAGATGTCTGTAATCGGATGATGAGCAATTGTTTAAAAAAAATCTGACTTTTTGGCCCAAATGGTTTTAGGCAGGTTTCACACGGAGTGGTTTTGTCTCGTCTAAAAGATGGGATGGTGAAGATTCAGTTGGTCAAAGGGTTAGCAAAGGGTCAAAGCTTTCGAAAATGGTTGGCGGTGGCTTGACAATAGGTGGCCGGAATGGTTAGCTTCGTGAATTCGTTTTTCAGTCGGTGGCGTATCGGGTGGTACGCTGGCGACGTGCGAACTTGGCGTGGCGGGTTTCCCCCTCTATCAGATCGCCTTCTGTGTCGCTGTTAAAACTGTCTGACGAACGATTCTGATAACGAAGAGAATGAGTGTTGGTGAATTGTTATGGAGCAGAGCATGAGAAGATGTAAAATGGTCGCGTGCGCTTTCCTATTGGTGGCAGGACTCTGGCACAATGGAACGGCAAGCGGTTTTGAAAACTCCGGTGTTGGCGCTCCGGCGCGCGCCCTCGGAGGTGCCTTTCGCGCTATCGCCGATGACTGGACAGCCGCATACTACAATCCCGCAGGGTATGCGTTCATCAAGGACAATCAGCTTGGCGGCAATTTCGCGTTTCTACATTATCGCCAGGAACTGACTCCGTCGTATCGCTGGGGCGGTGAGTATGAAACGGGCGTCTTCAATGACCGGGCCAATTACAATAATCACGAAATCCTTTCAAATCCTTCGGCGGGGTTCGTGGTGCGCCTGCCTGTGGCCGGCGAGACTGTATTTGGCCTTTCCGCCTATCAGCCTTTTGATTACAACACGACATGGGATCTGTATGAGCCTCTTCAGACCTACAACGATTCCCTGACTTTGGCGCAGGATCAGTTCCGCACCAACATTGATGTCGTTTCATTCCAACTGACAGCGGCACGGTCATACCTTGAAGACAAACTGGCCGTCGGACTGGGCCTTCAGTTACTGAGGGCTGACATGCTTTTCAATACGTTGCAATTTCGTCAGAACCCGTTGTGGGAACGCGATCGCGGTTCCATTCTTGTTTCGCGACCCTACGACAAAATCACCGAATGGGCGCATCACGACGGCAAAGGCTGGGGACTTGGCCTGCGCGGCGGTCTTCTTTACAAACTGAATGAAAAGACCAATCTCGCGGTTACATTTTCGCTTCCATCGACGATTACTGTCAAAGGGCGAGCCAGACTTGAATACTACATGCCTTACAATCACGCCATTCGACCGGAAGACTCAGCCGGGTATCTTGGTGGTACGGTCGGAAACCTCTTTTCTGCCGGTTCTAAGGTAACTGACTCGGCGGATTTTGAATCAAAGCTCCATCTGCCTCGTTCGCTCGGATTTGGCCTCTCGTGGCAGGCGAGTGAGAAGCTGAGGCTTTCCTTCGATGCCGAGTATGTTCGCTGGAGCGGATTCAGCGGGTGGCAGTTTACTTATTCAGGACACCAGGGACTCCGCGGAGCGGCCGACACGGCGGTAGCCATTCGTCAATTCTTTCAGAGCACCACCACAGTGCCGATTAACTGGGAAAGCGCCGGAAAAGTCGCCGTTGGCTTGAAGTATGATCTTGCGACGCGATTCAGCATTTTGGCTGGCGGAACCGCCGATCAATCGCCACTCGCCAATGGGCAGATGGTGTCTCCAAATCTCATTGATACGGGCGACAAGTATATTTTCAATCTCGGCGGTGTCCTTCACGTGGAACGCTGGGACCTGACGATGATGACCAGCTATACATCCTTCCCTGACCATACCACATCGGCAATATTTGACTGGAATGGCGACAAGACACCAGACACATTCCCGGGCGCCTATAAGGCCTCACTGTACGAAACGGTCATGTCGTTCACCTATCGGTTCTAATGGAGATGAAGATGAAACAAGTAATGCGTATAGGTACTTTGACAGCCATCATCGCGATGGCGCTCGTATCGGGATGTTCGGACCGTGGTCCGAATTCATCGGGTCGCCCAGACCTCCAAAAGGGAGGCATCCTGCGACAACAGGGCGGGCATGTGTTCAGCTCGATATTCAAACTTCAAATTCAGAATCCATTTGAGCAATTGCAGTATTCGGTGTATCTGCCGAAAGTGGCCTTCCCGCCAACGGCGCATCCGGTGCCGCTACTCATTCTGCTCGCTCCTCAGGGTGAGAATGAAGATTACTTCTTCCGTCATGGTTTACAGCAAGTTGCGGATGAGCTGATATCGTCTGGGAAAATTCGGCCGATGGCCATTGCGTGTATAGAGAATGCGGCTTCGTTTGGCGGCATGTTCTACGCCGGTCGAAGTCCTGGCGCAGGATACTACGACATTCTTCTACAGGATTCACTGGTGGCCTACCTGCGGTCGACCAATCCAGCCTTGATTCCCAGCTGGTCCAAGACCGCTATAGGAGGAATTGGCCAGGGCGCGTATGGCGCATTTCGCGCCGCCATCATGAAACCTGACCTCTATTGTGCAGTCTCAGCAATAGATGGCCCCCTTGATTTTGATGGCCTCAATGGAAATGGCGGATTGATTCCCCTTTTCATGAAGGCGCTTGATCAGCAGGGGTTGCTGGGCAAGAATCAGTATAAAAATGAATTTGACAGCGGCAATGGCGGCGGCCAGTGGCGTGCCTCAAGTCTTCTGTGTGGCGGTGCCATGGCCTTTTCTCCCCACGATACGATGGTGGCCTGTTCGACCGTCTACACGGTTCAGAACAACATCACCACGGTCAGAAAATATGTGTATGACCGAGAGACCATTACCGATAACACGACGCTCATCACGCACGTCACCGGTGCGACTGCGGGAGTCCAGTCGTGGAAACCTGATTTTCATCTCCCCTTCGATAAGAACGGCGCTCCGTATGCACCCATTTGGAATCTTTGGATGGAAAACAATCTTGAGACTCTCTTAGCGGAAAATCCCAACTCGTTGAACGGCGTCAAAATGTGGATTGGCACCTCACCGGAATCCGAGCTCGGATACCATGAGATGACGAAATCGTTCATCAGGACACTGGAACACCCGCCCTATTATTTAGGCTCCCAGTTGAAGGTGCGTGAGTTTACCGGATATGATGAATGGCACAAGAACGATCGCAACCAATATCTGTACGATTTGTTTGAGCCGTGGCTGATCTTCCACTCCGAAGCCTTTGGAGCCGACTGATCTGAACTATACACATACGGCCCGGGAGACCTCAGTCTTCCGGGCTTTTTTGTAGATGACCAAGAACGATTCAAGATACGACATACTGGCTGTTGGCGCCCACCCGGACGACGTGGAAGTCGGTTGTGCTGGAGTCATTGCCGACTGCACCCATCGCGGCTATCGCAGTGGGTTGGTGGTTCTTACTCAGGGAGAGATGGGAACGGGCGGAACTTCGGAGATTCGTTCCGGTGAAATCCGTGAAGCGGCCAGAATCATGGGAGCAGAGGTACTGGCTACATTTGATTGGGGCGACACACGCCTTGAGGACTCATACGACAAACGGCAGGCTCTCGCTGAAGTCATCCGTAGGGCGCAACCCAAAGTCATCCTCTGTCCGTGGCCGCATGTTGGGCACGGCCGAAATCAATCGCATCCTGACCATGTAGCGACCGGGGTCATCGCGGTTAACGCCGCGCATCTTGCGTCACTAAAGAAAGCTGACGTAACCGGTGAGCCGCATATGGTGACAAGAATCTTTCACTATTTTCTCCCGCCCGGAGTCAATCCCGATTTTGTGGTCGATATCACACCGTGGTTCGATACCTATATCGCGGCGTTGTCAGCTCACCGCTCGCAATTTCTCAATCCTGAAAAAAAACTCGACTATATCGAGCTGCTCACCGCGCGCGCCCGCAGTTACGGATTGATGATCGGGTGCAAGTACGGCCAGGGATTCAAGTCCGCCGAGATGATCCGTGTCCTTGATATCATGAATCTGGCGCAAACGCGCGGTTGACAAATTCTCAACCTGCCTTTCGATACTGAATGGCCTGCACCCCGGCGGCTTTTTGGGCTATCACAAAACAAAATGATTCGGTTATTCTGAGCGCCCGTCCTTGTTTTGCCAGACCGGTGTACAAGAGATCGTGTACCCGCTTGCGCTCGGATTCTTTTTTCAATTGTGACAGATAACTTTCATTTAAAATTGCATTGACGCGATCGAGATATTCCTGCGGCCCAACCGGCGACTCAGTCGCAAGGACAAAAGAATTTTGCACTGATAGTCCGGATGACTGAACCAGCCTGATTGCCTCACTCAGAGTGTGACCCTTGGAGCCAAGGACTTTGAACGGCTTTGGCTGGGGGAGTAGTTTTGGGTGCTTTTTGGCGACAGCGCGAAAAACCTCGGCAAATTCCCGATAACATTTATTCGATACGGTAACCAATCCCAATCGTCCGGCAGGTCTGAGTACACGCACAACTTCCTTGAGGAATGCTTTCTGATCCCCAACCCATGGGAAAGCGTTAGACGAGACGACAACATCGAATGAGGCATCATCGAAGTTGAGACTGAGAGCGTCGCCGGTGTCGAACGTCACGTTATGGTGACCGTGCTGTTCGGCGCTTCGCCGGGCAAGTCGCACCATATTGGGGGAAAGATCGACCCCGTGCAAGAATCCGCCTGCTTCGAGTTGATTGGCGATACGAAGGGACAGCTCTCCCGGGCCGGAGCCGACATCAAGGACTCGCTCCCTTCCGGATAATTCGAGTTCGTGAATGAGAGTGAGAAACTGCGCGAAGCGGCGCGGCACCACTTTTCGCGAGTAGGCTTTCGCCACCGGATTGAATGCACTGACTTTCATAGACACGTCTCCTCGTTACAGTCTGCCCTGCACGGACAGACCATCCCTATCGCATGGGGGAGTATTTTCACACCCGTGCGTGACTATTTACTTCTTGTTCGCAAAACAGCCGAAGCTGTCAGTGGTGAGTACGTACTTCGCTGACTAATTCAGCTAAACTTTTCTGACTTTCGAACGAATCGTCTCGAAGGCATGGCGCAGATCGATGAGGAGATCATCGATATGCTCGATGCCGACGGACAAACGAACCAGGCTGTCGCCAATGCCGCGCTTCTCCCTGATTTCCTTCGGGATGGATGCATGGGTCATGGCGGCAGGGTGGTTGATGAGTGACTCGACGCCGCCCAACGATTCCGCCAGCACAAAGACCTCGGTTGCGGTACAGAAGGCTTTGACCGTTTCAAAATCCGCCTTGAGCGTGAATGACACCATTCCGCCTGGCATCGCCATATTATTCGGCACTTTGTGGCCGTCCTGGCCGGGGAAATAAATCTTGTCGACAAGGTCGACGGTCTCAAGATATTCGACAACTTTCATGGCATTGGTGGAATGACGCTCCATGCGGAGATGAAGGGTCTTGAGCCCGCGAAGAACCAGCCACGACTCAAATGGGCCAAGAGTGGCGCCAATGGCATACTGATTGAAATGCATCTTTTTTGCCAGCTCTTCGTCTTTGACAATCACCGAACCGGCGATGACATCGCAATGCCCGGCGAGATACTTGGTCATGGAGTGGTGAACGATGTCAGCGCCGAGATCGAGCGGTCGCTGGATATACGGCGTCGCGAAGGTATTGTCGACTGCGACGAGAATCCCCCGCGGTTTTGCTTTTGCGACCACGGCCGCAATGTCAATGACCTGCAGAAGAGGGTTGGTGGGGGTCTCAATCCAGACGAGCTTCGTATTCTCCTTGCAAGCGGCCAGGAAATCATCGGGGGAACTGCTGTCGACATAGGAGAAGTCGAGGCCAAACTGGCGCATGACCCGCTCAAACTGTCGCATCGTGCCGCCATAGAGATCGGCCACGGCAACGACATGGTCCCGGGATTGCAGAAGGTGCAAGATGGCGTTGAGAGCCGCGAGTCCCGATGCGAAGGCGAAGGCATGGGTTCCATTTTCCAATGAGGCCAAAGCGCGCTCGAGGGCGCTTCTGGTCGGGTTCATCCAGCGCGAATAGACATAGCCGGATTCGTCGCCGGGAAATTTGACGCGATAGGTGGTGCTCAGATGGATGGGGGTGCTGACGCCGCCGGTTTCATCTTCGGGGACACGTCCGGCGTGAATGGCGCGGGTTTCGAATTTCTTGTTTTTCAGATGTTCATCCATGGTGTTCCTCAATCCAGAAAGCCTTTTTCGCGCATCCATGCGTCGTTGTACATTTTGCTGATATATTTGCTTCCGCCATCGGGCAGAATGACTACCACAGTTTTATCGGCCGAAAGGGTCTTGGCATGCGTGAGGGCGACATGGATCGCCGCGCCCGACGATCCGCCGACGAGGATCCCTTCTTTGCGGGTAAGGTCGCGTGCGGCGTCAAAGCACTCCTTGTCATTGACCTGATAGACTTTGTCTATAACCGAAAAGTCCATCGTGGGGCAGAGCATATCCTCGCCGATTCCCTCGACAAAGTAGCGCCCCGGCTCGATCATCGATTTGTCCTTGTGGTATTGGTAGTAGATGGAGCCGATGGGGTCGGCCGCGACTGTTTGAATCGACGGCTTTTTAT
>JBBTMW010000022.1:14502-17515 GCA_038067995.1 Candidatus Zixiibacteriota bacterium | reverse complement strand
CACTCTCGAACTCGGGTGTGCTCACAACCGCCGCCATACTTATATTTATAGGGGCGTGCGGGAAGAGCGCCATGTTCCCCTTGCACATCTGGTTGCCGGATGCTATGGAGGGACCGACGCCGGTGTCGGCTCTCATTCATGCCGCAACGATGGTTGTCGCCGGCGTCTATCTGGTAGCACGACTTTTTGCGGTATTTGCATTTTCAGAGACGGCCCTTATCGTGGCGGCTTATATAGGAGCATTCACCTGTCTCTTTGCGGCATTGATTGCCTGCACCCAGAATGATATCAAGCGCGTTTTGGCTTTCAGTACGCTCAGCCAGCTTGGATACATGATGTTCGCGCTCGGCGTCGCCACCATGAATAATCCCCTCGGCTACACTGCCTCGCTCTTTCATTTATTTACGCACGCTTTCTTTAAGGCGCTGTTGTTCCTTGGCGCCGGGGCGGTGATACACTCCGTGCACAGCAATGACATATGGCATATGGGCGGGCTGGCACGACAGATGCCGATCACCCACGCGACATTTCTTATCGCGACCCTGGCTATAGCGGGGGTTCCGCCGCTGGCAGGATTCTTTTCAAAGGACGAGATTTTATTGGCCGCGCTGGGGAATCATCATCCGTTTATCTTCGGCATCGGATTGCTTGTAGCCGGGATGACGGCATTCTACATGCTCAGAATCTACTTCGTGACATTCTGGGGTTCAGCGCGGTCAGATCACGCAAAGCACGCCCACGAGGCTCCGCTTGTCATGACGATCCCCCTGATCATCTTGGCGGTCTTCTCGGTCGTGGCTGGATTTGTCCCGATGGGAGAATATGTAAAAATTGGAGAGGCGGCCAACGAGCACGGCGGGCTTTCCTTCGTGCCGATAGTTGCTGTCCTCGCCGGACTTATTGGTATTGCTATCGCATGGATGATGTATGGCAAGAATGCCAAAGGTTCGCTGGCAATGGATGAGGGGATTCGCCAGAGATTTTCGATTGTGCGCGATCAGTTTTATATCAATGATATCTATCTGTTTGTGACACGCCGAATCATTTTCCCCTATGTAAGCGCCCCGATAGCCTGGTTCGACCGGCACATTGTCGATGGGGCTGTCAATCTTTCGGCTTGGCTGACGCGGCGAAGCGGCTTCGAATTGAGCCGAACGCAAACAGGGCAGATGCAGACCTACGGCGTCTGGCTCGTGAATGGCGCAATACTGATGGCCCTTTGTATCTGGTGGCTTACGGTATAGGATGCATATGGGAATTATAAGCTGGCTCATAGCGATACCATTTCTGACAGCACTGGCGGTGTTGTTTACGCCGTCGCGCAATGTTACCTGGTTTCGCTGGATTGCCGTAGCGGGAACTTCGATACATCTCATTCTGACCGGCGTAGTGACCTGGCTCTATTGCACCCAGTCAATGCCGAATGCATCGATTGATTCCGCATCGTTTTTCTCGACGCTCTATATGGTTGAAAACATTCCGTGGTTTGAAAGCCTTGGCATTCAATATCTCGTCGGCGTCGACGGTATCTCGGTTTTCATGACCATCCTCACTTCCATCGTGATATTCGCCGGAGTGCTCGCCAGTTGGAATGTAACCGAGCGAGCCAAAGAGTTTTTCGCGCTGCTATTGATACTTGTCACCGGCGTGTTCGGCGTCTTTGTAAGTTTTGATCTCTTTCTCTTTTTCATCTTTTACGAGTTAGCGGTGCTCCCCATGTATCTCCTTATAGGAATATGGGGGACAGGCCCAAAAGAGTACTCCGCCATGAAGCTCACCCTTATGCTCATGGCAAGCTCGGCATTGATTCTGGTGGGGATACTGGCCCTTCATCATGGTTCCGGATTCCATACCTTTGATCTGACGCAGATCGCCAAAGCGAATTTCCCTGTCGAATTTCAAAATTGGGTGTTCCCGCTGGTCTTTATTGGCTTTGGAGTTATTGGCGCATTGTATCCGTTCCATACCTGGTCGCCAGATGGTCATTCATCGGCGCCAACGGCTGTCTCGATGCTCCATGCCGGAGTGCTTATGAAACTCGGCGGCTATGGCGCACTGCGGGTCGGCGTCTATCTCCTTCCCGAAGGAGCCAAGACGTGGGGATTGTTTTTCATGGCGATTACGACGATCAACATTCTTTATGGATCTTTCGCGGCGGTTCGCCAGAAAGACCTCAAATATTTCACTGCCTATTCATCGGTCAGCCACTGCGGTTTTGTGCTGTTTGGAATTGCGGCCCTTAATTTCATAGGGATACGCGGCGCCGTTATTCAGATGTTCAGTCATGGAATCATGACGGCTCTTTTCTTCGGTCTGATTGGGATGGTCTATGGCCGATCGCATACCCGCATCATTCCCGAAATGGGTGGGCTTGGAAAACGGATGCCCTGGCTGGCAACCTGTTTCTACATCGCTGGATTAGCCTCCCTTGGCCTTCCGGGGTTATTTGGATTCATCGCCGAATCGCATGTGTTTATCGGCGGATTCTTCGGCAATCCGTGGAGTGACCCGGATGTCAGCAAGTGGCTCACTATCATTGCGACGCTCTCAATCGTGGTGACGGCCGTTTATGTTCTGCGCGGTCTGGCCAAAGTCTTTCAGGGGCCGCTGGATGAAGTTAAGTTTCACGATCTGACCGACGCCACCTTTCCTGAAAAATTAAGCACCGGCATCCTCATCGCGACGCTTGCATTGGGCGGGATGCTTCCGTGGTATGCCATTGATCTTATCAACTCGTCACTTGCCCCCATCATCAATCGATTAGGAGCAACAGCCGGAACATGGGCGGGGTTCTGATGTTGATTCTCCCCGAGATTATTGTAGCGCTCTCTGGTTTTGCGTTATTGGTCATCGATCTTTTCCTCCCGGAAAACAAGAAACATCTTCTGGCTCCGATGGCGCTTATTGGGATTCTTGCCGCACTGGTGTCTCTGATAGCGATCCTTCCGGAATCGGGGACTCTTTTTGGCGGGCGGTTCGTCATTAACTCTATCACTACCTGGTTCAAGATATT
>JBBTMW010000022.1:0-14492 GCA_038067995.1 Candidatus Zixiibacteriota bacterium | reverse complement strand
CGGCCTTCACCGTTGCCCTTGTCTGGCACGCAAAGAAGCACGAGCAGATCGCATCGGGGGGAGAGTTCTTTGTTATTCTCCTTTTCACACAGGTTGGCATGATGGCATTGATTTCTGCGACCGAACTGATAACACTGTACATCGGGCTTGAACTCTCCACCATTCCATTGTTCGCATTGGCGGCATGGAGGCGCGGTGACAACCTGTCGGGCGAGGCCGGTCTGAAATATGTGTTGTATGGAGCCTTGGCCTCAGCTCTGTTACTCTACGGTCTCGGCATTCTCTATGGAATCACCGGACACTTTGAATTAAACCTGATGCGCGATCATTTGGCTACCTCGCCGGCTCTGTGGCTTGCGGCGGCATTAATCATTTCCGGCGTTGGATTCAAGCTGACTCTTACGCCATTTCACATGTGGGCGGCCGATGTCTATCAAGGTGCTCCAACACCTGTCACGGCCTATCTCTCGGTGGCATCCAAGTGCGCCGGTCTGGCATTCATGTTCCAGCTATTCCTTGGCGTCTTTGGCGGACAACTGAGCGAGTGGCACTGGCTCATCGCGCTTCTTGCAACGGCCACGATGACCCTTGGTAACCTTGTCGCGATAGTACAGAATAATATCAAACGCTTTATGGCCTTTTCATCGATATCGCAGGCGGGAAATTTGATTCTCGGATTTCTTGGTCCCTATCCTGAGGGTGCGCCCTCGATGCTCTTTTATCTTCTCGGCTATGCCTTCACGAACATGGCGGTCTTTGGAGTCATCGTTTGGTATGCTGATGCGACTGGACGATCCAACATCGACGAATACAAAGGGCTTTCGAGAACCAATCCGCTGATGGCTCTGGTCATGGCGTTGGCGCTGTTTGGTCTGGCGGGAGTGCCGCCTATGGCGGGCTTTGTCGGGAAGTTCTTTCTCTTTAGCATTGCCGCAAAGGCAGGGATGCACTGGCTGGTGGCGGTGGCGGCTATCAACTCTACCGTCTCGCTCTATTATTATTTACGCATCGTGCGCGCCATGTATATCGAGCCGCCGGATGCATCTTTCTCACGTCTTCCAGTGTCGCCTGTTATGCAAACTACACTCTGGGTGGCGACGCTCGGTCTAGTGTTTCTCGGCATTTTACCATTCTTCTACGACATTATCCTTCGCACGACCGGCAACTGGATGACAGTTTTTGCGGGGATGTGATTGGTCTCTCGAAAGGCATTCCGTTCATGTGCGCGGCAGACGTCCCGTCTGCCCGTGTAGTTTCGCCCCGTATCATTCTCGTCCGCCGTGGCGGAGGAATCCAGTCTTATTTCTTGTACATCTTAGGAAAAATCGCCCAACCGATGGAATTATCCTTAATCCAGTGATTCATATTTTCCACCCAATCGACAAACGACTGAGGGGCGCGGGTGATAACCACAGGCTGACCGGAATCAATTGCTTTATGAATTTCCATGTAGTCTACAATGGCCCATGTGTTATTAAGGCGCGCTACGGTATACCCATGAGCGTTCATCCAATAATCCAATTCAGATTCTTCTAGAATATTAATTGTAAGCCTATCTAACACTGAGTAAGGGCCAAGATACACGGGTACTGAATCCCCTGATTTCGTGACTAAGTATCTGTACATATAATAAAATGATCCTAATTCCGCTTTGTTCTGAGTAGGTTCAAAGCTAACTACTTCGCCTGCTTGCGCCGCAAAAACAGTGTCAGACGTTGGCGGCCACTTTGGGAATGTACGCTGAATCATATTTCTTGCCGCAAAAAGACGGTGTGAGAATGCGACACACGCATCCCGTCCTCGCACTGAGTAGCTGACCTGTGGCGAAATGACTCTAGGAAAGGCCGCACATGATTGTGGTGAGCTAAGTTTCCACTTTGGCGACGTTCCTATTCCAATACCGAGCGATGCCATAGATGAAAAGGCAGTATCTCCAAAACTATATGAACCGCCCAGTTCAAGCAACGGATTGTCGGTAAAAGTGAATGCCCTCACATGAGACCATGCGATAACCCAGTTATCCTTCTGCTGATGAAAATATGATGCTAGGGTGATGTGGTCGATAGTTGGTAAGAAGAGAGAAAGTGTGCCTCCAGCACCTATTACATCCCTTTTTGTCATTCCATAGTATGCATTTACGGATGGCCACACGACCTGCCCCGGGGCGGTTAGTCCATCAAAGTCCATATGCCAAGCGACATTGATCTCCCACTTCCCCTTCTCAATTGGTCTGGCAGGGAGGAAATGATGCGCCGTGCCGCACCCAATCAGAGCCGAGAGCACAATGCTTGAGAAGGCGAGAAGACATATGTTTCGGTTAATAACCTTGGCAACCATGCACCAATGTTAGCGATTACAATGCACCTCTGCAACGAGAAACAAAGCCCGCGCACATGGTTACGCGGGCTTTGTTGAATCACATTCAAAAAATCTAATTCGAGTATCGCTTCTTGAATTCCTCAGCGGCTTTCTGGCGTGCTTTCTTGACCTCCGCTGATTCGTTGCCGGTATACCAGCGGTGCTCATCGCGTGCCAGCACTTCCTCGACCATCTTCTTTACTTCTTCGCCTGCAGTAGCGCTGGCGCCCCCCTCCTTGATGGCGTGGTCGACAATCTCGAGCACTTGCGGGATAAAGTGGACATAGAACCGATCCGCCACCTCGAAGAACCCGTGCCACTGCGTGTAGTCCGGTGCGAACATCGATGCTCCCATGCGGGCGCGTCGCCCCTCGTGGTGCCAGAGGTAGTAGTAGGTCCACTCGACTTCATCATCGAATGTCACGTCTGATGATATCAATCCCGATGAACGTAGTTTGGTGTATATCTGCGTTGCGGGAATGCCAAACTTGTTGTTGTACAGCCCAACCGCGCCGTCGTATTGGGTGTAAAAGTTCTCGACGTAGCTCGATGTGTGACAGTTGGAACAGACCGACTGCATATCCTGACGGCGAGCTTCCCAGCTTTTCACTTTTTTGCCAGCTTTAATTGCGGCGGCGTCGACATGCTCCGAGACCGGCGGGCGAAGTGTCCAGCTGATGCGATCACCTACATCATGGGTGAGCGGCAAATCTTTGGTCGCCGACATATGGCAGGTGGCACAGGTTGGCGCGGCGGAATAATCGATTCCAACAATCCACGATGAACTTTTCAGATTCATCCTATCAATATTGGCGTAGTAGGCAATGCCATGTTTAGATTCCTCATAAATTTCCTTCTGCGGGTGATCCGGTCCCAGATGACATTTGCCGCAGTTTTCCGGCTGTCGCGCCAATGCTACATCGAACGAGTGTCTGCTGTGGCAAGCCGCGCAGGAGCCCTTGGAGCCATCGGGATTGAGACGTCCCACGCCGGAGTTCGGCCAAGTGGTTGGATCGAGGGTCCCGTCGGCCATGACTTTGACTTCGGTCCCGTGGCATTGTTTGCATCCATTGACCGCGGCCATCGGTCCTTCGACGACTTCGCCGAGAACATTATCGAGGGAGCCGAGAATCTTGCCGGCGTCAGCGTGATGCGAACCCTGGAACTCGGTGAATTCCTGAAGGTGGCATTTTGAGCAATCCTTAGGTGATACAATAATCGCAATCGTGTGCCCTTCATGCTCCATGGCGTCGGTGTCCTTCGCCTCGGCGGCATGGCATTCAAAGCACCCGACATTGGCGCCGTAGTGGCGGCTGTAGCGCCATTCACGCACTAGCCCGGGCATTTGTTCCTCGTGACAGCTGATACACGAGACCGAAGCTTCGCTCAGCTTTTGCGGAATCGCACGAGCCGGAAGTTCATCAGCGCTTGAAAGTGCCGATATTCCCAACACGATCGCGCATAACAAAAGAATCTTTCGCATACTTTCTCCCTGCGTGAATAGAATTGTGGATTGACTGAATTGTCTCGTTAAATCGGACATAGCAGTCAAGTATAGGAGGGGTGAATAAATTGAGGCAAGTTTAAATCGAGAGACAGCGAGCCGATCAATCCTTTGATATGTTCAGTCCCGCAATCCAGCCGGTTGTCCAGGCGGACTGGAAATTGAAACCGCCGGTGATCCCATCAATGTCAAGAATTTCTCCGGCAAAATATAAGCCCTGACAGGGCTTGCTCTGCATGGTGCGAAAATCTACTTCGTTGAGCGCCACACCGCCACAGGTAACAAACTCTTCTTTGAATATCCCCTTACCGCTCACCGCAAAGGGGGCTGATGACACTTCGGTGCAGATGGCCGCAAGTTGCTCTTTGGTGATGTATGACCAGATGAGATCGTCGGGAATCTTCGCGCTCTGCATGATGCGATTCCAGTAGCGCTTGGGGAGTTCGAAGGGGCATTCAGTCACAATGCGCCGTTTGCCATGAGCATCTTTGTATGTGCGTAGTTGTTTTACGACTTCGTCGCGGGGGATATCAGGAAAGAAGTTTATCCGGAGATCGGCTTTGTAATGCCGCTCATGAAGCAGTCGTGCTCCCCATGCCGAAAGCTTCAGCACGGCTGGTCCGCTCAACCCCCAATGGGTAATGAGCATTGGCCCCCGCTGAACGAGCAACTTCGTTGCCTTGTCGAACAAAGTAAGCTCAACATCTTCAAAGCTGATCCCCGACAATTCGCGAAGGGTTGCATCGGCGATCTTGAATGTGAAGAGTGACGGAACCGGAGGTACAATAGTATGTCCAAGAGATGCGGCAAAAGCATAGCCCTGATGACTGCTTCCGGTGGCAATCAAGACCCTATCAAACTTCTCAATTGCTCCCTCAATCAGTTCCACCACGAAGACTGCCTTGGATTTGGAAGTCTGTTCGCGCGTAATCTGCTTTACCCGTGAGGCGAGCTTGATGGTAATACCGGCTTCGCGGGCCGCGTTCAGAAGGCAATCGACTATTGTCGATGAGTTGTCGGTCACCGGAAAGATGCGCCCGTCTTCTTCGGTTTTCAGTCTAACGCCTTGTTTGTTGAACCATCCCACCGTATTGCGGGGTTGAAAGGAATTGAAGGGGCCAAGCAGTTCTTTGCTACCGCGAGGGTAGTTGCGTACCAGTTCCGATGGCTCGAAACAGCTGTGGGTGACATTGCATCGTCCGCCGCCAGACAGCAGGACTTTTTCAAGGGGTTGTTGGGTCGCTTCCAGAATCGTAATCTGCGCTTTGGGATTGGCCTGCGCCGCGGATATCGCCCCAAAAAATCCCCCTGGCCCGCCACCGATAATTCCTATGCGCATCATCTTCCTTTAGTAAAAAGTCTGTATGTCATGCGTAGAGGCATTGTCTCCTGTTACGCGGTTGGTAAAGGTAATGAATTCTCGGCGGATATATGAAAAGTTGTGAGTCCCGGCTCCAGTGGCGGCGCTCGACCACTTATATGATGCCCATCGGGGTAACTATCTGGAAGTATGCTCTTGGCGTAACGCCATACTTATAAGTCAGTTACGCCGAACGAGAGGGTCGGCCGCCAAGAGGGGGGTGTTTAAGCAAAGATACCTTGACGCAATCCGGACAATTTTCATTATATTTATGATACCCAATTCACTCAATCCAAAATGCCAATTATCGGAAAGGGTGTGCTATGAGCCACCAGATCGTCCGTCCAATCTTGTTGCTTGCGATGCTTGTCGCGTTCGTGAGCACAGTTTTTTCAGCGCCAAAATATGACATCATCGATCTTGGTGTGCCTCCCGGAGGCATTTCTTCCGAAGCCCATGCCATAAATAATAAGGGCGAAGTGGTTGGGCAATACTATGACAACAGTAACAACGGAGACTACCACGCCTTTCTCTGGTCAGATGGAGTGATGACAGAACTCCTCGGATATGGAGGACTCAATGGCACTGCCGAGGACATCAACGATAGTGGACTTGTTGTTGGGCAATCATGGACAACCGGTAGTGTCTCCTATGCGGTTCTTTGGCGAGATGGTATTGCCAGCTCGATTGGGGATCTTGGAGGCGGAGTTGCTTGGGCGAGGGCGATAAATAATTCGGGAGACATTACTGGGCAATCATTTTTTACCGCCGCCGACCAGATCAACAGCGCCTCCGCATTCTTGAAGCCAGCGGGAGGAGCAATGCAAGGAATCGGCCCGGTAGGACGCATATTCTTGGAAGTAAAGGATATTAACAATCTAGGTCAGGTGACGGGTGCTATTATCAACAGGGATGTTACGAACAGCTATCGCGCGTTTGTTTATGATGGTATATCGGTTACTGATCTCGGTAAACCCGACGGCAGTCTCTGGAGCGGTGCAAGCGCTATAAACGATTCCGGACACGTAGCCGGCTCAGCATTGTTTCAGTACAGTTTCGGTACTCTTAACCGTGCGATGCTTTACAAAGATGGCGTATGGATTGATTTTTATGGTGGCGCTCCAAGCAGTTGTGTTGCGATGAACAACAGGGGACACATTGTGGGTACCCACAGCTCCAATCCGTTGCAAGCATTCCTTTGGAAAAACTCTCAGTTTCAAGTTCTCAATTCACTCATCCCGCCTGCCTCGGGATGGTCTACACTCACAGTTCCCTATGACATAAACGACTCAGGGCAGATTGTGGGTGTGGGCATTCGAAACGGTGAACAACGCGCATTCCTTATGTCCCCGCATAAGTATAAACTTAAAATGCGCGACGCGTATGGCGACACTCTTCCCGGCAAGACGGTCTCCATTACCCGTGTCAACACCAATAAACCGCTCTACACTGAGCGAGTAGTCGGAGATTTTGTAATCGACCCGGCCGGGATTGTGGAGTTTTTATCCGACAGCATTTCCTCCGGCGAACGATTCAAGGTGACTCTCGATGTTGCCGAGGTGCCCACCGCCAAACATGTGAGTATCACCACCAACAAGTATCATGTCTTCCTCGATAATGTCATGTTCGATTCTCTCGGTATCCCGAAATTCGACACTCTGGCGTTTACCACTGACACGCAGGAAGTATTCATTGATCACACGACGTTTGTCTATGACTTCGTCGTATCGATCGAGTGGGACGCCGACCTGAGCTTGATTACGGATGTCGAAAACAGTTTCCGAAACATGGCCAATTATATGTACGACGTCACCGATGGCCAGGCGCGCCTTGGTAATGTCTATCTTTACGACAATGGCAGTCATTGGGGAGAAGCCGATATCCACCTCTGGTCGAACAACCAGGTGTGGCCGCACGTTCCCAACAACGTCGGAGGAATCGATCGTGTAGGGGCGACGAGTGATCCAGTCGAGATGCCGCGAAAGTGGTTTGGATCCCAAAACGGAACCCGCAATGGCACTTGGACTGAATGGCCACTCCAGATGAACGTATCTCTGATGTACAAGACGATTCTTCACGAGCTTGGGCACTACGCATTCGCATTCAAAGACGAATACAAATTTGATTCGGGAGTCGTTCGTTGCGCTGATCGGCAGGCCTATGTTGTTCCGTATGGATTCATGGACTGCCAGTATGATGGGTGTGGCGACTACAGTTCAGAGATGTCGAGCGCGAGCGCGTATTCGAATGCCGTTTGTCGTAATAATTGGCATTGGAACCTCTATGCCAAATCGTGTTGGTCGCTGTTTGAGCAGAACATGGAACATGCCTATGGAGCCGATAGCATTGATGTTGTGATCAATATGCCCGACGAGCGTGTGCTTCCAACCGACTACGATTTTCTGGCGGGACCGAATAACAATCTCGCCGTGCTGGACTATGATGTTGGGGAGCTGGTAAATTTTCCGGTTACTCATGTTGCACCAACGCGCGGGAATATCATTGTGTCTTGTTGGGATGCGGCCGGTGATTCGGTGCCCTCTGCATCGGTAAGTTTGGATTACAGTCAGGGTTTTAGCAGTGCGCAGGGACTTACTTCCGACTTTGGTCGCATTCGCGTTCTCAATTATGTATCCGGCGACGGAATCTCCACAAGCGCCGCCAGTTTCGTAACAGGCAGTAAAGCGGCTGGAAGTGCACAAACCAAAAAATGGCTCTTCGGTGTCATGGATCCGTCGGGGCAGTCAAGCAAGTACCGCCCCCAGCATTCTCTGTCGTCCGATGGCGATAGTGTCGCAATAATCATGAACGAGGTATACGGCAACTACCCGATGGTTTTTGCGCCAACTTTTAGCAATGGCCAACTGGCTTTTACTTCGTGGACTCCCGCAACGTTTTCGCAACTGCCCACAGTCGAGCACCAGCCAGATGATCTCGCACCTTCTCCGCTAACTGTGACTGCTATCAGCAATGGCTATTCGGCGTTGCTACCATCGCCAGCGGTGTCCGGTTCTCTTCAATTTGATGGCTTGGATGATTCCGCACACGCGTTCTTCGTACCCGTTTCGTACGTTCACAGACTTTACGACAGTGCGATGTATTCAATTGAGACAAAGACTTCCACCGGCGACGCCGAGATTGAAATTGATTCGGCCGTAAGTGGATTACCCAGCGTCACAATTGTATCGTCGATGTATCCGGTGGTCACCGATGGTCTGGAACCGTTTGCCCGCCAGGCCGGTAATGCCCACGGCGTGGCCTTTGGCGGGGTGGATGCGGTCACTGGCCACATCACCATTCTATATTCCGATTCCGATCTGGAATCCCCGGAACAGGAGCTTTTTCTTCGGGTGCACCAATTTGATGATTCTGCCATGCAGTGGGTGCTGATTGGCGGCTCGGTAGATACTTCCCACAACGAAGTTCGCAGTGGGATACGTGAGCCGGGAGTCTACGCCTTGTTCACGACTTCTGTCTCGACCGGATCAATCGATGATCCCGGTCCAAAGACCCTTCCCAAGCGGTTTGAATTGTCGCAAAACTATCCGAACCCCTTCAACCCGTCCACGACAATTGCCTTCGAACTCCCGACCAAAGGGCATGTCGAGTTGACGATATTCAACATCCTCGGTGAGAAGGTGACCACTCTGGTGAATCAGGTATTGCCTGCGGGCCGTCACAGTGTTGAATGGAATGCTACTGACGTTCGTGGAAGATCAGTCGCAAGCGGCGTCTATCTGTATCGAATCAAATCGGGTGAAACGGTTATTTCGAAGAAGATGATGCTGGTGAAGTAGGGGGGCTTCGCCGTGAGATTCAGGCCGTTTGCCAACGGGATAAATCGTTGACTACTGATTCCTGATTGAGGAGTTTATGAATAGTCCACCGCGAAGCGGATGGCTATTCATAATGTTTGAAGTTGTTTTTGAGGGGAGAGGTATCGTATTTGCACCTATGGATTCAAATAACCCTCTACAAAGGGTCACTGTAAGCACCGCCTCACTCACGCCCAATGTCAGTCTCCCGAGTCATCCTGACATTAAAACGACGAGAGTTACGTTTACCTTCAAGTCTAATAGTAACGATATGTTACTAGTGCATTTGGATTTCTGCGACTACATTCGTATGGGTTCAACCCCGGTTCGAAGTATATCCATCAACTCGTTCCAAACTACTTTTCACTTGGAATCAAAGGGATCGAAGGCAATCGATTTCTTCTTTGACCAAACGAAAATGGGGTCGAATGATCCGAATGGAACGTTTGAATTGCATTTTTATATAGGCGAGGGAAAACCGGGAAAAGTGACGATCCCAACTCAAATTGCCTCTGGTTCGTCATCATGCCTAGTTGTCGCTCTGGCTTTTCAATCAACAAATTGGCAATTCCAGGAACTATCGTGGCTAAGAGACCATGTCTTCGCCAAGTCATCAGCTGGGCTACAGCTCACCAAGTTGTATTACCAGATGGGAGGCAAGCTAACGCCTTTTATCACACGAAATCGAATAAGCACCTCCCTTGGCAGGGTGTCCATTGGGGCCATTGCACTTTCCGTCATGCTTTTTCGAATCTGTGTTAATCCGTTCCCGCCAAAAAGGCGCGTTAATGCGTTGTTATATAATGCATTACGGCGAACCGAAGTTCGCCGTGGCATCATATAATTGCTCCTTTTGTCACAATCTTAGTCACCTTCCCCCCGGAACTTCTTGACAATTCCCCTGTTTAATGTACATTGAAAGCTGTTAGCACTCGTTATTAGTGAGTGCTAACAAGTCAAATATAGACGACATCATCGTTTCATTATTAAACACCCAACAGGAGGTTCGTTATGCAAATCAAACCGCTCGCCGATCGCGTGGTGGTCAAGCCCTCGGAAGAAATGGAAACTATGAAGGGCGGAATCATCATCCCCGACACGGCCAAAGAGAAGCCGATGCAGGGAGAAATCATGGAAGTCGGTCCCGGCAAGACCACCGAAGAAGGAAAGCGTCTGGCTCTTGAGGTCAAAAAAGGCGACCGCATTCTCTACGGCAAGTATTCCGGTACCGAAGTGACCGTCGATGGTCAGGAATTCCTGATCATGCGCGAGTCCGACATATTCGCGATCATAAACAAGTAATTTCTCAGGAGAACACTACACATGTCAAAAATGATTGAATTTGATTCGACTGCCCGCGCCAAATTAAAGGCCGGCGTCGACAAGCTCGCCGATGCGGTCAAAGTGACCCTCGGCCCCAAAGGACGCAATGTCGTTATCGAGAAGAAGTTCGGCACCCCGACCATCACCAAGGACGGCGTTACCGTCGCGAAAGAGATTGAGTTGGAAGATCATTTCGAGAATATCGGCGCCCAGATGGTCAAAGAAGTCGCTTCCAAGACCTCTGACGTCGCTGGCGATGGCACCACCACCGCGACTATTCTCGCTCAGGCAATCTATCGCGAAGGAATCAAGAATGTGACCGCCGGTCACAATCCGATGTCCATCAAGCGCGGTATTGACAAGGCCGTCACTGCTGTCACCGCAGAACTCAAGAAGATGTCCCAGCAGGTGAAGGGAAAACTTGAGATTTCACAGGTCGGCACCATTTCCGCCAACAACGACAAGCAGATCGGCGATCTTATTGCTGACGCTATGGAAAAAGTCGGCAAGGATGGCGTCATCACTGTCGAAGAGTCCAAGACCGCCGAAACAACCCTCGACCTCGTTGAAGGTATGCAGTTCGACCGCGGCTATGTCTCGCCCTATTTCGTGACCGACCCCGATGCGATGGAAGCGGTTCTTGAAGATCCGCTCATTCTTATCCACGACAAGAAAATCGGAAGCATGAAAGACCTTCTTCCGGTTCTCGAGAAAGTCGCTCAGCACGGCCGTCCGCTGATGATCATCTCCGAAGATATCGAGGGTGAAGCTCTTGCCACCCTGGTGGTGAACAAGCTTCGCGGCACTATCAAAGTTGCCGCAGTCAAGGCTCCGGGCTTTGGCGACCGCCGCAAGGCAATGCTCGATGACATTGCGACGCTTACAGGCGGCAAAGTCATCTCCGAAGAGCTTGGATTCAAGCTGGAGAACACGGTTCTTGCCGACCTCGGCCGCGCCAAGAAAATCACGATCGACAAGGATAACACCACGATCGTTGAAGGAAGCGGCGACAAGGCGACTATCAAAGCTCGTATCGGTCAGATACGCAAGCAGATTGAAGACACAACCTCCGATTACGACCGTGAGAAACTGCAGGAGCGTTTGGCGAAGCTCGCCGGTGGCGTGGCCGTCATCAATGTCGGCGCCGCGACCGAAGTCGAGATGAAAGAGAAGAAGGCCCGCGTTGAGGATGCCCTCCACGCAACCCGCGCCGCCCGTGACGAGGGTATCGTCGCCGGTGGTGGTGTGGCTCTCCTTCGCGCCCAGAAGATGCTCGACCTTCTCAAGATCAATGATGACGAGATGGTTGGCGTACGGATCGTGCGTAAGGCCCTTGAAGAGCCGATCCGACAGATCGCGGCCAATGCCGGGGTTGAGGGTTCGGTCATCATCAGCCGCGTGCTCGAAGGCAAAGATGCTTTCGGTTACAACGCGCAGACCGACGTCTACGAAGACCTTTTCAAAGCCGGTGTGATTGATCCTACCAAGGTGACCCGCACGGCGCTTGAAAACGCCGCTTCGATTGCCGGACTCTTGCTCACGACCGAGGCGGTTGTGGCGGAGCGACCGGATGACAAGAAGTCTATGCCAGGCGGCATGCCGGGTGGCATGGGCGGCGGCATGGGCGACATGTACTAAGCCATTCGGCTACACATTTGCACTTTCAAGCCCCGGTCAGCAATGATCGGGGCTTTTTGTTTGTGTGGGGGGTTGGGAAGGGGCATCCACTAGTTTTTTGAATCGCGCCACTTGATTCCCGCAGTTCCCCTGTTGACTTTCCGTCGAACAAGGTGATATCTTTCTGCACAATCATTAAGACGCACCTACCGCAATCAGGAGGAGGACGATCATGAACAAACCACCACACTTCAAGCTCTTGCTCAGCGCCTTCACCCTCGGTTTGACTGCGATTCTGCTCACGGTATTCGTATCGCAAGGCATGGCCGAGACCACCAAGCAGAAGCGGGAGCGGCTGAAGGCGAAGTCGAGCCAGCTAAAGAAACCTCATGAGCCAGGGAAGTCGTGCGTAGGCATCAAGTATGGCGGGATAACATCAACACATGTGACCGTCAAAGGGGTGAACTGGGATTCTACCAAAGGTGAGAATACTTGGACCGGCTCGTTTTATTTTGAAGGTAGAGTGGCGCCGAAGTGGTTTGCAGGAGCGTCGGTTGATGTCTTGCGCGGAACAGTTTTCTCCACATTCACGAATACCTTGTATGACGTATCATTGCAATTGAAGTTCAATCCAATGCGAGAATCTCCACTTAATATCCGACCGTCGGTCGCTTTTGGATATGGGTTGTTGGGAGAAAAATACAGTGTGCCCAAGACAACGTTTTTTTCCAAGAAGCTGTTTCTAGAATTTCGCTACCGGCTGACTCCCAGATTTGGTCTTGTGGCTGACGCTGGTATGTGGTGGGTGAATGGAAGTAACAAGTTTGCCGATGTGACCGGAAATTGTGTATTTGGGCGACTCGGTATTTGGTTGAGGTGATTGACTGTGGCAGGGGGGCAGTTCCTTTCAAATGTGAAGATGTATTAGGACTTTCGATAGACTTCGGTTGGAATGACAGAAAGAATGTCGGATTTCTCGTTGAGCCGGGCGCACCTTGGAACGCCGACCTACCAATAGAATTGTCTGTCAAGTTGACTGCCTCGCCGTTTCCCCGTACCATATTCCGTTGATTTGAGTAGGGCGGGTCCGTCCTCGAACCCGCCACTGTAAATGAAAGGTGTATTGTTCGAGCCGTGCCAATTCCCATCGCGACATCAGCCGGTAAGATAGATTCGGCTCTCTTCGATTCAATTATCCGTCCCAAACTGGGTCGGCGGCGCGCCGAACTTGTCGTTCCTCCGGCATCGGGACTTGACGTTGGTGTTATCGACATCGGTAATGGCAATGTCCTCGTCACGACCACCGATCCGTTCTTTGTTTGGCCGGACTACGGCTGGGAGCGTTCGGCCTGGTTTGCGGTGCATATCATCGCGTCGGATTGTGCTACTTCGGGGTTGGCGCCGCAATACATGACAATAGACCTCAATCTCCCCTTGACCATGTCGCGCGACGATCTAGCCGCACTTTGGACCGGGGTGCATCAGGAGTGTGACAAGCTGGGAATAGCCATCGTGACCGGCCATACTGGAGTCTATGACAACTGCGCCTACCCGATGATCGGATCAGCAACAATAATGGCGATTGGGTCGAAGGAATCGTATGTCACACCAGCGATGGCGACAGAAGGGGATCATGTCATAGTCACTAAGGGGGCGGCTATCGAAACAACCGCTCTGCTCGGCGTCGCCCACTACGATTATGTTTCAGCGCAACTGGGTAGCAAGACTGCTGATCAGGCGCGCGATCTGTTCTGGAAACTGAGCGTCGTCGACGATGCCCTCACGGCGGCGAGTGTCGGCGTGAGAGGGGACGGTGTGACCGGCATGCACGATGCCACCGAGCGGGGTTTGTGGGGGGCGCTGTTTGAAGTAGCGCAGGCTTCGAATACAGGGATTGATATCTACAAAGAAAAGATTTTACTCCCGCCGGCGGTGCGGGAGGTATGCGCGCTCTACAACATCGATCCCTACTCCTCAAGTAGCGAAGGGTCGTTGGTAATCACTTGTCGCTCTCATAAAAGTAGCGAAGTGATATCCCGACTCGCAGACAGAGATATTTCTGCAACGGTTATCGGTGAATTGTGTCCTGCAGAAAAAGGATGCTGGGTGCATGAGGGATCATCGAAGAGAGAGCTTACCTATCCTGAACGGGATCCGTTCTGGGAGGCTTTTACGCGCAACACCGCCACAGGAAAGTACGGTCGCTGATGACTAGTGAAAGCAAAACCGTCGGCCAATACACCGAGAAGGAATTGATTGAGCGGATCGCATCAATCATTGGCAAACCGAAACGAAGAGACATTCTTATCGGCATCGGAGACGACACCGCCGTTGTGAAGGGCTCGGGAGACTCGAAATTGCTGTACACCTCGGATATGCTGGTAGAAGAGATACATTTTGACCGCTCGCTCATTTCTCCTCGTACGTTAGGCCGCCGTGCCATGGCAGTTAATTTGAGCGATCTTGCCGCGATGGGGGCTGAGCCACTATATGCTCTGTTCACTGGCGTTGCAAT
>JBBTMW010000021.1:0-8575 GCA_038067995.1 Candidatus Zixiibacteriota bacterium | reverse complement strand
AGCGACGATTATGTCCAATCCCTCCCGTTTCAGCATTTCAAGATGGGTGCCGAACTGAAGCCTCGCCAGGGCAACACACACGAGAGCTAAACCGATAATTAAGAGTAAAGCCTTCGTGCGTTGCCTTGCAAATGAGATGTATGGGGCATTTCGCATAATAAGTGGAATGTCGCCAAACCGGGCAAGCAACCGTTTCTTTCGAGAAATCGCCCAGAATGAAAAGATGGCGAGAAGTAACACTCCTATCAAAAGCATGAATTGTTCCGGCTCAGCAAATCGCATGATCTCGTTTCCTATGGCAACTTTCTGAAATAGGTATTGGCAAGCGCGATCTCCATCGCGACAAGAAAAAGCCCCGCCAGCGCAAAATAGTGGAACAACTCGGTGTACTGCACATGAGCGGCCACTTTCACCTCGGTCTTTTCCATACTATCGATGAGGGTGTATATCTCATCAAGCTCTTCGCCGGAACGGGCGCGAAAATATCTTCCGCCGGTCAATTTGGCGATTTCCTTGAGGGATGCTTCATCGATCTTTGTCGGCTGATAGACATACCGCTTGCCGAATATCGGATCATTATAAGGGAACATGGCATTCCCCGGTTTACCAACACCGATAGTGTAAATTTTGATATCAAACGTCTGGGCTAACTTTGCGGCGGTGAGAGGATCTATTTCTCCGGCATTGTTGTCACCGTCTGTGACGAGAATCATGATCTTTGATTTGCCATCCGAATCCCGAAGACGGTTAATGCCGGTGGCCATCGCCATGCCGATGGCCGTGCCATCCTCGACAGTTCCAAATCCCACCTGATCGGTAAAGCCAAGCAGTACGCCATAGTCGGTTGTAAGCGGACATTGTGTATAGGCGTAGCGGGCGAATACGACCAACCCAATGCGATCATTGAGGCGGCGTTGAATAAACTTCTTGATCTCTTCTTTGGCGACATACAGACGATTGTTGGGTTTGAAATCTTCGGCCTGCATCGACGATGACACGTCGAGACAAACGATAATATCAATCCCTTCCGACGACACTTCCTGATATTCCGTTCCCGAACGAGGGCGGGCGAATGCTACAATCAAGAGCGACAGCGCCAACAACCTGAGAACAAGCAGGAGTCCGCGGAACCGCTGACGGCTTGACCGTGCCGCGCGTTTTACTATGCGCACATCAGAATACTTGATAGAGGCCGAACGCGCCCGTTTGCGTGTCAGGTAGAACCATGTCATGAAGGCGCAGAGAACGAGACCGACGATAAAAATCGCCAACGCCGGAATATGTATCTCGCTCCCTTCGGCCAAGCTGAACGACAGTCCGGTAAACTCCATCTTCATCCGACCGCCTCTTCCTGCGGCTTTGTGGAGCGCGTTGACTTCAACTCAACTTCAATCCGCCTCTTCCTATCTTCGTCGGCGCGGATTGAATCGATAAGACTGTAGGCGAGGTCAAAATCAGCATCACCACGTCCATTCTCAGGTGTCAGTTTCGCAAACTTGACCAGATCGGCATGGCGCAGAAAGGCCACCGTCTCAACAAAACTGTTCCCCGGCATAACACGATGTCCGAGAATATCAGAAAGTTCGTCGGTTGTCATGTCAAGGGTATTGATGTCATAGATGCGACCGAAATAGAGGCGAATGATCTCTGTCAGCTCGATGTAGTATCCCTTGAAGTCGCCGCTCGCGAGATGCCCCTTTCCTTTGAGCAGAGCAAGGGCTTCGAAGGCGATTTCCCATGGCAACCGCGTATCAACCGGTTCGCCGGCCAATTTTGGATGCTTCTTCCGGTACCATCTGTACCAGAGCGCAAGAGCAACCAGCAGGAGCAGACCGGCTCCCCCCACATACCACCAGAATCTGTCGCGCTTGAATTCAAACGGGGCTTTCAACCCCTTAATATCGGCGGAGTCTCCGGCATTAAGAATCAGCGATAACACCTTTATCGGAACTGGCTCGGTGATGAGAACCTTACGACTACTATCCGGCAGAACAAACGCCATCGGAACGGGCGGGACAACATAGTCGCCGGTGGTGAAAGTGCTCAATACAAAAGTGTTTTCGCTCTGAATGCGGCCATCTTTCAATTTGGTGACAACATCGGGGCGGTAGTCTTTCACATCGAAAGCGCCGAGATTCGCCCCCAATGGCGGAGGAATAAGCTCGACGGTCGAGGGATGGGTGATAACCACTTTGTATGTCACCAAATCGCCGACATAACACTCGGCCTTATCAACTGAAGTCGTGACTTCAATCCCTGCAAGGCTCTTTACCGTATCAATCGTCTGGGCATGAAGGCCAACGCCACCGAGAAACGCAAGGAGTATAAACATCAAACGAACGATCATGGCTCTCTTACATTCTCCGTTCGCGCATTTTGAAGAAATTGATAAGAGGCACGATGTAGCTCTCATCGGTGCGAATATTGATGAAATCGAGATTGATGCGCTGAAAGTTCTTTTTCATGTTGCTTGCATCCTCGACCGCCCTGGCCGAAAACTCCCGTCTGAAATCGCGAGAACCGGTGTCGATAGTAAACACCTCACCCGTCTCGGCGTCTTCCAGTTCAATCAATCCGAGATTATCGAAAGAGGTCTCCCGCGGATCGGTGACTTTCACGGCTATCACGTCGTGCCGACGGTTGGCGATTTGCAAAGGCTTCTGATAACCACCGGACATATAGTCCGAAATCAGGAATATCACCGACTTACGCCGGATCACGCGATTCATGTATTCGATGGCTCCGGCGATATCGGTGCCGGTGTGGGTTGGCTTGAAAAAGAGGATATCCCGAATCAATCGCAGAACATGACCTCGCCCCTTTCGAGGTGGGACAAATTTCTCGATGACATCGGTGAAAATTATCAACCCGACTTTGTCGTTGTTCTTAATGGCCGAAAATGCCAGAAGGGCGCACAATTCGGCGGCGGTTTCGTTCTTGAATCGCTCTTTTGTGCCGAACTGACCCGACGAGGAAGCATCGACCATCAATACTACCGACAATTCGCGCTCTTCGCGGAACTTCTTGATATGCGGAAATCCGGTGCGGGCGGTGACATTCCAGTCGATGAGACGGATATCATCCCCCGGCTCATACAGGCGCACCTCCTCGAATTCCATTCCCTGCCCCTTGAAGGTGGAATGGTATTCGCCCGAAAAGAGATCGTTCACGATTTTCTTCGTGCGAATCTCTATGCGCCGTATCTTTTTTATGACTTCAGCTGGGAGCATGGCCTTCCTATCAAGGAACTTCGACAGCGTCGAAAATCTGCTGGACTATTTTATCCGAGGTCACTTCTTCCGCCTCGGCCTCATAGGTGACAATGATACGGTGTCTCAGCACATCCAATCCTATGGCCTTGACGTCTTCGGGAGTGACATATCCCCGTCCTCGCATGAAGGCATGCGCCCGCGCGGCCAGATTGAGATAGATCGTCGCACGGGGTGAAGCGCCATAGGCAATGAGATCGGCGAGTTTCCCCAAGCCATACTTGGCCGGTTCGCGGGAGGCGATGACTATGTTCACGATGTAATCTTTGACTTTGTCGTCAACGTAGAGCGAACGCACAACCTGTCGGGCGCGGCTGATATCATCGGGTGACACGACCTGCTCTACCTTTGGTGTTTCGGCGCCGGTGTTGCGATTCATGATCTCTTTTTCTTCGGTCGGCGTCGGATAGCCAACTTTGAGCATGAACATGAAGCGATCGATCTGGGCTTCAGGGAGAGGATAGGTTCCTTCCTGCTCAATGGGATTCTGCGTCGCCAGCACGAGAAAGGGATTGTCGAGCTTGAATGTCTGATCAGCGATAGTAACCTGGCGTTCCTGCATAGCCTCAAGCAGGGCCGACTGCACCTTGGCAGGGGCACGGTTAATTTCGTCGGCAAGAATGATATTCGCGAATATCGGTCCCTTTTTGACAGTAAACGTCGCGCTCTGCGGGTTGTAGATTTGAGTTCCAATCAAATCTGCGGGCAACAGGTCGGGCGTGAACTGGATGCGCTGAAACTTTGCCTTGATGGCGTCCGACAGCGTCTTTACCGCCAGCGTTTTGGCAAGGCCGGGCACTCCCTCGATGAGAATGTGGCCGTCGGCAAGGATGCCGACAAGCAGACGGTCGACCAGATATTTCTGACCGACTATCACCGTCCCTATCTGGCCGGTGAGCTTTTGCACAAACGCCGATTCGCTTTCGACACGCTGTTGAATCTGTTGAATATCGGTGTGCATGATTCCTCCGAATCTATCTACAATTACATTTTTTCCATAGTGACGCGTATGTCGGTCTCCAGACGCACGAGCGCCCCCGGCTCTGGTTGCAAGGGACGAAACCGGTCCTCGCGAGCCGCGACATACCACTTCGCAATTTTTTGGGCCGTCGAATAGGTCATCCCCGCGCTATTAAGTCCCCCCGCGAGATCCTCCTCTGACATTCCTTCCGGACGGACAGTATAACGAACCGCGACAAATTCTCCCAGCAGATGATACAACCCTGATTGAAACTTCCCGAAATCTCCACCGGAGTCGGCCTTCAACCGCGAAAGCCGTTCGAGAAAAATCTCCTTCGGTGAAATCTGCGGAATGGCATTCTGGCGGGAGCGGTGTCTCATAACGAGAAATACGCCAGCCAGCATTGCCATAAATCCAAGAACTGAAAAGACAATGGCCGTGGTCGGAATCGAGCCGCTTTTCTCAACCGACTTGCGCTCACCGATGCCAAGCGACAACTCTTCGGTGGTCAACACCCCCGGAATCGAATCAGGCCATTTTAGATAACTGACGGTGATTGGCTGGATTTTGCCTATTCCAGAAGAGGTCGGCACAAGGGTAAATCGAAATATTTTCGTCGTCACTTCATCGGCGCCGGTTCCGGTTGTCGACAGCGACGTTGAAAACTCACGAATTTTGAGCCGGTCGGTTACCGGACTGAGAGGCTTGTCGAATAAGTAGGCGAACTGCGAGCCTTTCCAAGTCAGAGTCACCTGCAGTTGCGCCGTTCCATCATAGGCGACTTCGCTCTTGTCGAGCGATTGCGTAACGCTGATTTCATTTGAGAACGCGAGGCCGTTCCAAAAGACGACTGATAATATAACGGCTAGTTTGGTCGTTTTCATTTCTGCTTAAGAAGTCTTAACAAGTTATCGTCCATACAGATAGACCGTTCAATTGTCATTATACTCAAAAACCTGCGCAATGTTTCAAGTGTTATTGTGGCCGAACGAGAAGAGCCAGCATACCGATTGCCATGCCGATTTTAATGCCGGTCGATAGTCTTCGCAAGGAGCTTGCTGATGGTGACTTGAGAGCGAGGGCAAAGAGAACTGCCAAAGGCAAGCCGATTCCCACGGCGAGAATGGCCGCCAGCGAATCGCCGAACCAGCGTGTAACCGGCTCTGCAAAGAGCGCCACCGGCAAGCCGATGAGAAACAGAAGAGCGACGCAAAGGCTTGGCCTGATACCAAGGTGCACCGCCAGAGTTGCGACCCCGGCTCGGCTATCCCCCTTTATATCCTCCACATCCTTGACGATCTCGCGCACCATATGGAGAAGAAAGGCGAAAAGCGCAGGCAGAAGGGCACCATCGACAGTCACCGCTCGTGACGGTGACACAACCATTCCACCGGTGATAAGGGTCAGCGAGGCCATCAGCGCGATAATGGCATTGCCAACAATAGGCCACCTTTTGAAGTGCAGATTATAGAGCAAAAGTAATCCTGACACCGCTAATGCGAGGGCAAAGAAAAATAGTGAAACCGTCAGGGCCAGAGCCATAGACATCATGAAAAATGTCATCGCAATCCCCGCGGCATGGGAAACCGACATGCCCCCGCGAGGGAGAACTCTGTCCGGACGATTAATACGGTCAATATCGATGTCGAGGATGTCGTTGACGATATTGCCGACCGCACAGACCAGAAAAGTGGCGGTGGCCGACAGAAGAAGATCGGTGACCGGGAACTCCCCCCCCATCACACGGGCGCCGACGACCACGCCAAAGGAGGCCATCAGGCAGTTCTGCCATCGTATGAGCTGGCTTATCTCTTGCATTGCCACAAAGGGTATCTCGTCGAGCGGCGGCGGTCAATCTTTTACAGGCGCGACATGAGGTCTAGTGTCAGGCGCGGCTCATCGAAATGGACATACGGATTCCATGCTAACCCGATATTCAGAGACGATGACTCACCGACCAACCGAACGAACCACCCGAACCCGGTGCGAATCTGTTCATCGGTTACCGCGACGCCGTTGAAAAGTGTGCGACTCGAGAGCCAGGCGGCGTCGACAAAGAGCCCGGTTCGTCCCGATGCAAATCCCACCCCAGGCTCGATCGTGCCGTTGATGGCATGAATTGCCGCAAATTGGTCGGTTCGATAACCCCGCAGCAAAAGCGGACCTCCGACATACACAAGCTCAGAGGCCGAGGGGATCGAGTCTTTTGTCTTCAGCCCGTGATATCCAGCTGAGACCATCAACCCGAAAGAGCGGAACAAGGACTTTGATGCCTCAATATCGACACCGGCTCGAACATCGAAAGCGCTATTGATTTGAGCATACGATGAATCCGCTCGGAAACGACGGTAGATTGATGTGAACTCTGTCTTGACGCTCCATGAACCTTTCCTATTCCGGTCGGATGTATTGCCATGCAATGACGCGCGCACCCCCGCCGACCAAGCCGTGAAGGATCTCCCTGTTTCATTCTCGACCGATTTCCATCCTAATGCTCCCCCCAGTACCGAACCGGGGCCACTCCGCATATCCCATGTCGACTGCACCTGAAATTCGTAGAATTGATCGATATAGTCGCGAGTGCTGATGCCAAGTCCCCAACTTCCGGTTCCTCCCAGAAAGACTATTTGCGAGTAGGCGATATCAAGTTCATTTCTCTTCTTCTGCGGACGCCGGGTATCGATTCGAATGGATTTGCCCGATCCAAAGAGATTTTGCAACTGGGCGCGCCCTGACCAGGTCAATCCCGATTTGTCATCCGGTAAATAGCCAACTCCGCCAAACAACTCGACCTGAGGAATCTCCTCAAATCGGCAGATGAGATCGACAGCCGTGAACCCCTCGTGTGGCTGAACTTCAATTGGTCCGGCATATCGCACAAACGAAAGATTCGACAACCGCCCCTCAAGTTCAGCAAGCAGTTCAGTTGTGAGGGTGTCTCCGGCATCCAGATCGACTATCCGTTGCACAAGGGAAGGATTGGTTCGTTCGAGTCCGGTCAATTGCACTTCGCCAAGAACAGAAACTCCTCCGCGTATGAATCGGCCGAAGGCGACGAGGGAATCGCCCGAAATGATGACGCTGTCATACATTACTCGCGCATACAAATAGCCACGAGAAGAGCATTCCGCCACGATTTTACGCAAGGCAGTCATCACGATTGCATCACTGTATTTGGCATGAACCGGAATCGACAATGCCGTGTCTCCATACAACTCAATTCGTGAAAGAACAGCGCGTTCGCCGACATCAATCGCCAGCGAATCGCCATACTGGGTGATAGCAGGAGACAGATAGCCATGCGAGGTGAGCAGCACGGCCAACTGAGCAATCCGATTATCCGAATGCGATACCTTCAGCCGCAGGACAGAATCTCGCACCGCCACCGGCAGATCGCCAAAGTCGTCTCCTCGCGTTGATGGTGCCAGGAGGGGCATCAACACAGTTGCCCACCAGACGGCCGCCCAAATGCTAAAATGACGCAACAAGTTCGCTCCTCGCCTGAATTCTTGCTTTGACATTGTCGGCATGACGACCGGCCAGTCGGGCATTGAATCTCAGCGTCTTTGTCACGGCGGCATTTGCCTCAAGACTCCAATGGATACCGCGTCGCCCATCATGGCCATCGGTGAGTGAATATGGAATCGACTTGCCAGTGAGCGATTGCGTATATAGCTCTATCTCACAACGCACGTCTCCTAATGACGGCCTTCGTAGATGCGCCGATGGCGCTAACGAGACGAGCGACGATGAGATATCGTTGTCTCCCGTTGCGCGGCGAAATCGAATCGCGCAGGCCAATTCGGATTTCTCGATTGACCGTCGAAGAGTCGTTGAAAGACGATCTCCTTTTGCATTGCCGCCGGAATACCATGAATCCTTGTCAATTTCAAACCGCTCTCCTTCCTCCTCTGCCAGATAATCACCAAAGGGTTGCTTGAATGTTACCGAGAAACGCCGGTCGCCACGATCTCTTGATGATCCGCTGATCAGTCGCGATTGCCTGCTGTCGACTCCCTTGAGATTGACGACAAAGACGCCTTTGACGGGCAATGCCCTCAGCGCCACATCATACGTCCGATCAAGAAATTGCCTCTCCGCTGAAGGATCGATGAGGATTGGCGCCAGCCATCGTGGGGACCAGACTTGATTCGTAATGCGCTCCTCGGTTATCCGAGAGTTGGCGCTAATGGTGATTTGGCTCCACTCACGGCTGAGACGCGACGACCGCTCTATTCGCCGTACTAGTGCCCGCCTGGAAAGCACCTCTTCGATCTGGATATATTGCCCGAACGGATCGGCAACATATTCTCCGTTTTCATAGCGATATCCTCCCAGACCGTCT
>JBBTMW010000020.1:3424-11643 GCA_038067995.1 Candidatus Zixiibacteriota bacterium | reverse complement strand
CGACAAGCCAGGGCCAGTGAGAGGAGAATCGTCGCGTCAGACCCCACGCCCCAAGAATAAGTGTCAGAGGAAAGAGAAAGGCGCCATACTCATGCCACGCCCAAATCTGTCCGTCGAAGTTTTGCGAAAATAAAGAATGATCCCAACCGAAAAAGATACTTCCAAGAGCCGACAGGGGAACAGACTCCGAGGGATTGCCGGTCCAGCTATTCTCCATCAAATAGAGAGTCATGGGAACTAATTTTATCGCTGATATCCCGACCCCAAGAACGGCGGCGGACACAAACTTCGGCAACAGTCTAGCCGAGCCGGCTTTGATATCCCACAAGAGAAAGAGCAATCCACAGAATGTCATGGTGTAGAGAAACGGTACCGCCGCGCCATTGCCAAGTATCATGAGAGCGAGCGCAGTCGCCGCCCACAGGAGATATCGCTTGTTGTCTGTCGAGCGAATAACACCTTCCACAAACCACGGCAGAAAAGCAAAGTGGGTGAATGGCATGTGCCCCTCGGCAAAATGCATGGCGAAATGAACGGATCCGAAATATGCAACGGCCACCAGTACCGAGGCGGCAGGCGATTGCCCCAAAGTGCGGGACATGCGATAGCTTCCCCAGAAGCCCAGCCAATAGCAGATAAGCACCTGAATTTTCAGGCCAACAACGACACCGAGTAAGAGGTTGAGAACGAAAAACGGCGAAACAACTCCGACCTCGGGATGATGAAAGAGGATATTCCCCCCGGCCATCCACGGATTCCAAGACGGGAGCTGTCCATACTCCAACACCGAGCGAACCGGCACGGCGGCAATAGCAGTAAAGAGATCCCAGTCTCGCACCCCCCACCAACTGAGCTTGATTAGGAATGGGAACGTATAGATAATTGCGAGGAGGAGAAATGCGACTGGCGCAAGAGTATCAAACCTGTTAGACTTTGTCATACGCATACGGCGGGCTGGGTTGCCCAACAAAGTAATGGATTTACGCTTTTTCAAACAGAAATCTTTTTTCATCCCGGTGACGGCATGGCTGGCGTTCTGTTCGCTGTATCTTGTGCTTTTCAGTTTGAACGACCAATATCCGTCTCTTCAGAGAATGTTGACCCAGTGGGATGGCCAGCACTATTTGTCGATTGCCAGCGGCGGCTACGAGATGTTTCCCTGCTCCGGAATGACCGCCAATATCTGCGGCAATGTCGGCTGGTTTCCTTTGTACCCGATAGTTGCTGGCATTATTTCAGCGACCGGAATTGACGTCCGTTTTGCAATCCTGTTGGTGTCATGGCTCACACTGCTTATTGCGCTGATTTTGTTTCATCGCATCGTCGTAAGACGAGCCGGGGTAACTGTTGGAGTCTGGTCGCTGGTGGCATTGTTGGCGACTCCGGCGGGATTCTACTTTCTGACGGCCTTTCCCTATTCGCTCCTCCTGCTTCTTGTGACTCTCGCTTTCGATATGATGGATCGCGGCGCATTCAGATTCCTTTGGATTCCAGTCGGACTGGCGTCGATCACCTACCCATCAGGGATTGTCCTGACACTCCCGGTACTGGCTCTCCTGGTCTCCAATTGGATGAGTTTGTCTCAGCGCGGCAAGATGCATCTTGTCACTGCTCTGGGCGCACCGATTCTATCCGTGACACTCTACTGCCTTTACTATTGGTGGAAATTTGGCGACTTCTTTCTGTATGTGAAGTTTCAGGGACAGAGCTACTACGCCCATGAACTTGCTTTCCCTGTGGTTACCATCTATCGATCGCTGTCGACCCTGTCGTTTTCAGAGCCGGTTGCGATTTCCCTGCTTTTCACCTTGGGAGCCTCCCTGATATTCTTTTCGCGACGACTTCCGCTCACGTGGCATCTGTGGCTTTGGGGGATCCTGCTCTTTACTCCGACGATGGGGACGACCGATTGCTACTATCGCCATGTCATCATTGCCTTTCCACTTGCGCCCCTTATCGGTCTGGCGGCAGAACGGGGGAAAAGACGATTTCTGGCCTGGGGGACAATCGCTTTGGGTATCGCCCTCATGTGGACGGTCTTTCTTAAGACCTACATGAGTGGACAATTGATGTAGGGGGCTATTTCTTGATCAACTTGAACTGAAAGATCGTGTCACCCACGGTACGAGTCATGGTCAGCGCCCCCCCGGCGCCAAAGACCGCTGTGAAAACTCCGCGCGCGGTGTGGAGCGTGTCGCAATTTCCAGCGTCAAACGCTGAGGGCACAAAGTTGGCGGTATTGGTCCCGAAATTCAAGACCTTTCCGGAGTGATCGCAGAACATCGCATTCGGCTGGACTGATAGCGAGTCGGAATAAAAGATTGCGAAATAGCTCGAGTTTCCAATGATCTCAAGGCGCATGGAATCACTCTTTTCCAGCCCCACTACCGATGGAATTCGATAGACATACGTTCCTACAAACAACTCCCCCTCGGAGCTTGGGTTGACGACTTTTTTCTTACAGGAGATAGTCGCAAGAGCACAGGCAAGCAGAATAGCGCCAATAGAAAAGACTGTCCTCATGTTCATAAGCGACGAATACCCGAGCTGATTTGTTCAGCGATGCAGGGCGCGGCTATTGTGGCGACTCGCTGTAGTCGAATTCCTGCTTTTGTCGTGAAGGCTGGCCGCCGGCATGCTCGGAATTGTATCCGACGGCGGCGCGCACGAACTCGCGGAAAAGCGGATGAGGACGAGTCGGACGGGATTTTAGCTCCGGATGGAATTGCACGCCAACAAACCAGCGGTGGTTGGGCACTTCGACAATTTCCACCAAACGGGTGTCGGGAGACAATCCCGACAGTACTAGACCATTATTTACGAGCAGGTCGCGATAGGCATTGTTGAATTCATAGCGATGGCGATGCCGTTCGGATATTTCTTCTGATCCATATGCTTCACGAGCCTTGGTACCGGCTGTGAGAATGCATGGATAGGCGCCGAGACGCATCGTACCACCCAGTTCGGTGACCCCCTCCTGATCGGCCATGAGATGAATGACCGGATGCTTCAACCCTTCCTGATAGAACTCATAGCTGTGGGCATCGGCAAGATTGCAGACCGAGCGGGCATACTCGATAACGGCGCATTGCATCCCGAGGCAAATGCCAAAGAATGGAATGTTATGTTCGCGGACATACTTGATGGCCTCGATCTTTCCTTCGACTCCCCGTTCACCAAAACCACCCGGAATCAGAAGTCCGTCGACGTCATGCAGAAACTTTTCAGCGCCGTGTTGTTTGATATCCTCGGATGAGACCCAAATGAGGTTTACCTCGGCGGAATTATGCACCCCGGCATGAACAAACGATTCGATGATGGATTTGTAGGCATCCTTCAGATTCACATACTTACCGCAGATTGCTATCTTCACGCGATGTGTTGGCGACTGCATCCTGGTCACCATTGATTCCCACGACGCCATGTCGGCTGGCGGGGCGGTGATGCCAAAATGTTCACAGAGAATATCGTCAAGCCCCTGGCGATGGAACATGAGAGGCACTTCATAAATTGTAGAGACGTCCTCGGCTACAATGACTGATTTGGCAGGAACCGAGCAGAATAGGGAGAGTTTCTGACGTAGCGCTTCGGATATCGGTTTCGCCGAACGGCAGAGAAGCATATTGGGCTGAATACCGATTGATCTGAGATCACGAACCGAATGTTGGGTCGGTTTGGTTTTGAATTCACCGGCCGTTTTGATGTAAGGGACGAGGGTGACGTGGATATACATCACATTGCGCGGTCCTTCTTCAAGCCCCATCTGACGGATGGCCTCAAGAAATGGAAGGGATTCGATGTCGCCGACAGTGCCGCCGATTTCGGCGATAATGACGTCGGTGCCGCCGTCGATCTTCTCAAGACGCTTGACCCGGTTCTTTATCTCCTCGGTGACATGAGGAATCACCTGCACGGTAGCACCGAGATAATCGCCACGGCGTTCGCGGGTAATAATCGTGTTGTAGACCTGGCCGGTGGTGACGCTGTGATCCCGCTTGAGGGGCATATCGAGAAACCGTTCATAGTGGCCGAGGTCGAGATCGGTTTCGGTGCCGTCGTCGAGGACAAACACTTCGCCGTGCTGATATGGATTCATCGTGCCGGGATCGACATTGAGATAGGGATCGAGCTTGATATTGCTGACTTTAAGCCCGCGCTGCCTGAGCAGAAGGCCTATCGACGCGGCGGCAATTCCCTTGCCGAGCGACGATACAACGCCTCCTGTTACGAAGATATACTTAGTTTGCCTGGCCATCCGTTTACCCTGCTTTCTTATACCGCAATTCTACTTTTTTCGCATCTTCAGGAGAATCGATTGAAACCGATTTTTCCCGTACCTGACAAACATGTATGGCGCCACCGTGTTCGAGCACGCGCAATTGTTCAAGAGATTCCGAGAGTTCGCACGGTGTCCGCTTCCATTTCGCAAATTGCCGGAGTGCGGCGTCTCGAAACACATAGACGCCTATATGTCCGAAAAATTTCGCCTGGCGCCATCGCGGTAACGACGTTACCTGCTGAATATATGGAATAGGAAACCTAGAAAACCAGAGGGCTTTGCCATCTGAATCAAAAACCACTTTGACCAGATTGGGGGAAAAGAGATCGTCGTCGCTCTTTATCGGAGCGGCAAGAGTGCCAATGGCAATTTTTTTGTCTTTAGCGACAAGTGCAACCACCTTGTCTATAGCCGTTGAGGATATCCCAAAGCAGTCCCCTTGAATATTGGTGTATATGTCAGCCCGAACCTCACGCGCTACTTCGGCAACCCGGTCCGAGCCGGTTTTCGGCTTCGATGATGACCGAAAAACTTCGGCGCCAAAATCGTGGGCGGCTTTGATAATTTCCTGGCTCTCGGTGGCAATGAGGACTTTGTCGATTGTCTTGCACCGGCAAACGGATTTCCAAACGTGGTAGAGAAGGGGACGGCCATGTATGGGGTGGAGGGCTTTTCCCGGGAATCGGCTCGACTGGAGTCGGGCGGGAATCACTGCCACCACCGTGGGCCTCATCAGCCTATCACCTTCGGGACTCGTATGTAAATGCCGTCGGTGTCCGGGGCATTCTTGAGGGCTTCGCCACGCGACAGAGATGGCTTGGCTGAATCGGGGCGACCATGGGAAACATCCAAATTTTCACCCTCTTTGGCTGGAACCGAGGAGGTGTCGACGCGGGATAACTGATTGATATAATCGAGGATAACGGTGAGGTCACCGGCAAAACGAGTCACTTCGGCCTCGCTCAGTTTGAGCCGCGCCAAACCGGCAATGTGCCGGACATCAGCATGTGATAGGGGCATAGGTGATGATATTCCAGCCCCCCAATTCTGTCAAGGTCTATTTCCTCAAATCTTTTTTGGGTCGTCTCATAAAGAATCGGGCTTTGTCGCCGATACTCCAATTGTTGTCTCAGTCTGGAACAAACAAGGTAAACAGCAGATGAAAATGATTTCGGCGCGAAATTCATCACACGGTCTGGAGAGTGAAGCTCGGATTTCCCTTGAAGGGCGATCTTTAGCAGACACTACCGGCTTGTCGCTTCACGAGCTGGCAGTGTGCATTTGTATTGACGCGCTGGTCGGCGGGTCGCATCAGCCTGCCCCATCGCACCGGTTCCCGGAGCATCTCTCCCGAGGGAACACCCTTGTGCTGACCCTTGGTGGCACGCCCATTTGGACATCCCGCAACGAGGCAATCCTTCCTCATGAATTATTCGGATCGGCCCCGCAGGATATATCGGGCGGGATCTACGCTCGTCATGTAACTCATCAGCAGTGTCTCTATCATTTGTTGGCCACGCGGCTAACCTGGATAGGCGCTACCGAGTTGAGTCTCCACAGCGTCTCTTCGTCTGAGGCGTCGCACGACGATGTGGCTTTTGAACGTCTCGCGCTATTCGCAAATGAGCTTCGCGCCGTCGCCCCCTCTATCGCTGAACTTAGTGAACCTCTTCGTCGGCATTTGACGTCTGATCAGCCGGCGCTGTTGGTCACGTGCGACTCCGGCACCATTGTAATGGCAACCCCGGCATTCATGCATGCGTGGCAACAATCGGCGTCACCGGTGGGGATGCGTTTCACTGATCTTATGCAAAATCCGGTTTTTGGTATGGGATCATCGTGGTCTACCCGCATGATTCAGCTTGCAGGAAACACCTGCCCCGTGACGGTCGTAACATTCGTCTCTCAGGCCAAATCGAGCGACGACGAAACCGACCCAGCCGCCTTTCTGATCCATTCCCTTCGCAACAAACTCGCAGGAATTGTGACCGCGGCCAGTTTTCTCTCGAAATATGCCGCTTCCTTGTCTCCAGACGAGCGTGAGATGATGGGAATTATCGAATCAGAAGCAGACCAATTCGGACGCACCCTGTCACAGTTGAACGTCCTGACGGTTCCGTCGCGCCATAAGGAAGAAACTACAGAAATCGCCTCTGCGCTCCTGGCCTCAGTTGACGTCGTTACAGAGGAAAATTGCAATTGGCAGATAACCATTTCCGACACTGCCTCAGGTCGCATCGGCCATTCTTTCCGCGACATTACCGCGCTCTGTGAAGCGATTCTCCTCAGCCATGGACAGGCCGAATCAGGAGATCAATCGACTGTTGTTGAGGGTTCGACCCACAATGGGCGTCTCAATGTCGTTTTTCGCACCACCGGAACGCCGCAGGCCGCGGGTTGCACTTGCCAATGCTGGCGCGCCTATGCCGACACTATCGCCGAAAGACTCGGCGCGACTATTACTCACGAAAGCCGCAACCGCGGATCAGTACATCTTACCCACTTTGAAAGTAACATACTAACCCAATAGCGGAACACTATGATTGGAATGACACCACCAAACGAAACACGTATTCTCATCCTCGACGATGAGCAGTCGATCCGACGATCGCTCGCGCTTGTGCTCACCAAAGAGCAGTATTCGATTCATGAAGCCGATACGACCGCTGAGGCAGTAAAGATTCTGCGCACCGGCGATATCGATCTCGTCCTCTGCGATCTGCGGATCGGCGATGAAAACGGCATCGAGTTTCTCCGCACGGTTCGGACCGGATTTCCGGAGGTCGAAGCAATTCTCCTGACAGCATTCGGCTCGATCGAAAGCGCCGTTGAGGCCGTTCGCGCCGGTGCCTTCGATTATCTGACCAAACCCGTCAACAGCCAGCAGTTGATCTTGAAAGTACAAAAGGCTCTTGAGCACAGGTTCATGCGCCGCGAGCTGACTAATCTTCGCCAGCACGTCGCCCTGTCGTACGGATTCGACAATATCGTGGGCGTCTCGAAGGCCATCACCAAAGTAAAGGAAACGGCGGCGCGAATCGCTCCCACCGATATCACCGTTCTTCTTGCCGGTGCATCCGGAACCGGAAAGGAACTTCTGGCGCGAGCCATTCATTATCACTCGAATCGCCGACACAGCCGCTTTGCGGCGATAGATTGCTCGGCCATCCCGGAGACACTGATGGAATCCGAATTGTTCGGACATATGAAAGGTTCGTATACCTCGGCCTTTGAAACCCGCAAGGGGATTTTAGAAGAAGCCGACGGCGGCACGGTGTTTCTTGACGAAGTCAACAACATGCCGTTGACGATGCAGTCCAAACTACTGCGCTTCCTGCAGGACTTCGAGATTCGACCGGTTGGTTCGGCGTCGAGCAAAAAGGTCGATGTTCGCATCATCGCGGCCACAAACAAGGACCTGGGGATGATGGTCGCCGAGGGGACATTCCGCGATGACCTCTTCTATCGACTGAATGTCATACCGATTCGTATCCCCACCATGGCCGAACGGGCCGAAGATGTCGGACCATTGACCGACTATTTCCTGCGCAAAATCGCGTCCGATATGAAACGGCCTGCTATCGCGGTCTCGCAATACGCCATTGAAAAATTGATGGGGCATTCGTGGCCGGGAAATGTTCGTGAGCTTGAAAATACGCTGAAGAGAGCCGTAGCGCTTTCGCACAACGGGCAGATCGACGCCGACCAGATCATTTTCGCGCCAGCGCGGCCGATGGGATCACCGGCAACGTCTATTACCTTTGTGGCGCCTCCGGCAGGGGGAAAATCCCTCGCGGAGACACAGCGGTCAAAGATCGTGCAGGCGCTTGACGAGAACAGCTGGAATTTTACTCAGACTGCCCAGGAGTTGGGAATCGGACGCACCACGCTCTGGCGCAAAATAAAGAAATATAACCTCGAGCCGGTCGGCTCTTTACCC
>JBBTMW010000020.1:0-3414 GCA_038067995.1 Candidatus Zixiibacteriota bacterium | reverse complement strand
GATGGAGATGGTAAAGGAGTGAGTTATGTCGGGGGCAAACGATTACAAACAGAGAACGGCGTCGTCACACGACGCCGTTTCCGATTCACCGGATTCGCAAAGAATCTCAACTGAACCAACACTTACCGAAGAGTTCACCCGCCTGACCCAGCGCCTGCGGAGAAAGCTCGCAGTCGACAAATGTATCCTTGTCCTGAAAAGACCGGCGGAAGACAGGCTTGCGGCGGTGGCGTCATGGAATCACGGCGAGTTGAGCGACGGCCTCGCAATCAATCTGCCTCACGACAATTCTCTTTTTGAGAAAGTCACCGAGGACGGCGGGTTGTATACCGAAAACTTCTGCGGTTCATTCAGCGGCAATTTCTTTGAGCGAAAATTGTTAATTGATGCCGAAAGTCGCTCTTTTGCGCTTCAACCCCTTCGACATGACGGACACCTCGTTGGTCTCGTGGGTATGAGCTCTGAAGAGCCAATGGCCTTCACGCTACTGGACGAGGGGGAACTGGACGATATCCTGACTCAGTTCGCGATCTCATGTGACAGAGAGCGCCACAGCATCTAATGATGGCCACTGTCTTCAGGTGTCCTAAATAATTCATTCGCGAGTTAGACGAAAGACCTTCGCGATCAAGCATGGTATATTTCTCTCCGTAAACAGGAGAGTTTTAGTTGTAATTTTGTCAGCAAGTACTATCTTACAGACAAGCGCACACTGACATTGAAGCCCCCAGCTTTGGTTCAGTCACCCAAAAAAATACTATGCCACGCTCATCACCATTCGATCCAGCACTGCAACACGATCATGTTGATAGTAAGATATTAGCGCTCCTGGAACACCTCTCTCACGCTTTGCGGTTCCTTTTGTGGGAAGAGGGGAAACAGCATCACCTCAGCCCGATTCAAATTCAGACGCTGGTCCATATTCACTATCATAACAGCGAGCTTTGTCGAGTAGGGCATATCGCCGAAGAATTCAAGGTCACACAGGCAACCATGAGTGATGTCATATCAACACTCGAAGAGAAAAAACTGGTTCGTCGCATCCAGCATAAAATCGACAAGCGCGCCTACACCATTCAGCTCACTCCGGCGGGTCAAAAGCTCGCGAAGGAACTTTCTACATGGGCGAATATCATGCGTGACTGCATCGGAACCCAGCAAGACGAAGAGAAGCAAGTGGTGATGCAGTTTCTCATGCGTCTGGTTGAATCACTACAAAAAGAGCAGGTAATCACTGTAGCGCGCATGTGCGTTACTTGCGCCCACTTTCGGCCGCACCGGCATCAGGGTCAGCAGGCACCGCATCATTGCGCGTTGATTGATAAGCCTCTTGCCATATCAAGCCTTCGGATAGATTGTCCGGAACATATTGTCTCCTCCGAACCGCCCGCCTCTCCCGCTACCAAACAACATTAGGGATTCAGCATTCGGATCATCGAATCCTTCCCACTCCCAATCCTCACCCGTGCTCAACCGACTCATTTTGTGATTGACTTTTTTGGTCAAGGATGTCACATTTAAGTTGCAGTTGACGGAACTGCGACACAAAAAAGGCTGGGACTACGGAAAGCGTATCATGTATGACGCTCAGAAAAAAGGAGGCATCCTCATGTTGATTCCACTAAGAACACGGCTGTCAGGGCTTCGATGGACTTTCGTGCCAAAGTCTTTGCGATTCGGCCGTCAGTTCATGTCCTACTACAACTTCCTTCTTGCCAGCCAGCATTGGTCTGCCGACCAGATCGACGCCTACCAGTTTGAACGAGTTCGACTGCTGATTAGGCACGCCTACACCTATTCTCCATTTTATCAGAAACGATTCGCTCAGATAGGATTGCAACCGGATGATCTCCGCTCATGGGAGGACTTCCGCAGAATCCCCTATCTGACACGAGCCGATATTCGCGCCCATTCCGAGGAGATTCGAACCGACAAAAAAACTGGCGAAGCGGTCATCGCGACGCAAACCGGCGGAACAACGGGCGCTCCGCTAAGGCTGGTCAGAAGCGTGTCGAGCGACAAATTTCGCATGGCCGTAGAATGGCGCACCTACGCCATGGGCGAGGTCGATCCATTCCGGCGAAAGCTGTTCGTATTCGGCCAGATGGCCTACGATGAAACTCAGGAGCCATTCTATTTTGATCATCGTGTCAATGGCGGGTGGATACGCTCGTATCTCGTGGATGCGGCGCGAATGCGGATGCTCTATGACTTGTGGCGGGATTATCGCCCCGCTCTGGTCACCGGCCATATCGAAGTCATCCGCGCGTTCATAAAGTTTGTCAGAAAAGAAGGCTTGGCGCCAATCTCAACCGGCGCTATTTTTTCGATAGGAGAGGCCCAGCATTTGGGAGACCACGAATTAATTCGGGAGGCTTTTTCCTGTCCTCTCTACGATTTCTACGGTCTGCGCGAAAATGCCGCGTCGGCCTCCGATTGCCAGCATCATCGCATGCATATCAATGCCGAATTCACTCTCGTGGAATTTGAGAAACAGGGACGCTTCGCGGCTGACGACGAGCCTGCAGATATCATCGGAACCAATCTGCACAATATGGCTTTCCCGATGATTCGCTACGATACAGGTGACGTGGGTTGTCGCGCCAGTAGACGGTGCGAATGCGACAGACAATTGCCGACCATGCGACTTCTCGGTGGCCGTGAGCGCGATCTGATTGTCACGAAGAATCACCTCGTGACGATAACGCACCATGTCCCGACGATTGTCGGCGTCTCTGATGGAATCGAAGAAATCCAGTTCTACCAGCCGGACCGCGAGCGACTGGTAATACGCATTAAGAAAAACGAGCAGTTCAGCCTCGACGATGAAAGCAAAATTATCGAGGCGGTGCGAAAACTGACCTTTGGTGAACTGCGGTTGTCGCTTGAATATGTCGACACGATTCCCCGGACGCCGCTGGGGAAATTTCGGTTTATCATATCGGATGTGCCGCAGGAGCTGGGCGGGTAAGGGGAAATTCCGGCGCGGGAACAATAACCCGCAAATCTGAACAACATGCCGCTCTTTCTTGCATCGGGGGATCGCGATCCTTACGGTGGCCGTAAAGTGCCAAGGCTCTGGCCGAACAACTGACTTCGTTTGGAGCCGTTGTAACAATTCGTCATCATCCGGGGGGACATGAATTGACCGACGGCGATATTGAATCTCCGGCTGAATGGCTATCTGAATCGCTCACTGCCAAGTAGACGTTTGTCATCGAACTTGACAATGCCCGCCTAAATCCGTTCTTTCGCATTTCCGGCGCATCCCTGATGGGCTGACTGCGCCAACCTATAACCCTCAACTGTGAGAAGAGATGGCTGAACAATACATTTTCACGATGCTCGGACTGAACAAGTTCTACGGAAAAAAGCAGGTACTCAACAACATCTATTTGTCCTTTTTCCCGGGTG
>JBBTMW010000019.1:0-20812 GCA_038067995.1 Candidatus Zixiibacteriota bacterium | reverse complement strand
TCGCCTTAGTGTCCATTACTACGTGGACGCTAATACCTACTATAACTGGTTTGCTCGGAGATGATCTCCCCTCTGAGTCGGTCGCCTATGTTTCGTCGATTGCACGCACATTTTGCCTGCTCATTCCACTACGTGCGCTGGAGGCGCTGTTTCGCTCAATTCTGCACATACGTAACCATTTCTTTCTGCCCGCTCTCGCACCGCTCGTGTTCAATATCGTTGCCATCACCACACTTGTTACCTTTTTTCCATCGTTTGATTCGGCGGCGTTCATTGTCGCATGGGTGCTGGGCATGTTTGTTCAGACAATGATGACGCTGGTACCGGTAGCGGTGATGTCATGGCATGATGGCAAATCATCGCAGACGCCATTTGATCGATCTGAATATCTTGGTTTTCTCAGTATCGTCATTTTCATCGAGTCTGTCGGATTGTTGCTTGAGCCGTTGGACCGGTTCATGGCGGGAATGTTTCTGAGCACTGGCTTTGTTTCAGCCGTCAACTATGCCGCTGTTATTTATTTTCTGCCCGTTCGTGTTGCAGTTAACTCCGTTGCGACTGCTATTTTTCCTGCCTTTGCCCGATTGGCGCTAAGTGGTTCTCGTGAGGGGATGGCAACAATGTATCACCGCACCGTTGCGGCCTGCACGTTTACGTTGATACCCGCCTCCGTCCTGCTCTTTATGCATCGCACTGAAGTAATCCGTCTCCTTCTTGAACGCGGACGATTTGATGCAATATCGACCGCGCTGACATCTGAGATTTTGGCATGGTTTATTCCGGCAACGTTGTTTGTCGCGCTTAGCACCTTTCAGTGGAGATTGCTTTACGCCCTCAAGGCATGGCGATATTTCGCGACCGTGCGATTCCTCGCCATTCTGCTTAAGGCGGGATTTGGGCTCTGGTTTATTCAGTCGCAGTGGGCAATGGCAATCGGGCTTGGAACGACCCTGCACTTCTTGTTGTCATTTATCGCACTGGAATGGTATTTAATTACAAAACACGACATTCGCTATTCTGTGGCCGACCGAAAGTTGATTCATCGAGCATTGGTTGGAGCGGTGGCGGTTTCGTTCGCGGGCGCATTAACTACTCTGCTGTGTCGGTTGGCCGTTGATTGCACCCAATTTGTTTCACTAATTGTGACTGGCGTCGTATCGTTGTCGACTGGGCTGGGAATTGATTATTATTGGAACCTGACTGCCCTCGACATGAGGAAAATCACTGGCCAGTTGCGCCGTTAGATCGAGCCTGCGATCAGCCAGAATATCTTTTTGGGAAGAGTGCGAATCGCATTCATTCGACTACTGAGATACTGCTGAAATCTGTCGGCGATAGTACTGAATTCCTGATTCCCCGTCATTTCAGCCATTACTCGCAATTGCACGACATGCAGTCGATGATAAAGAATCGTTGCGGGGTTTTGCACCCCTTCACCCACGTGATACCAACTCCAGTATCCGGAATCGAATTGAGGTAAGATGCTCAGCAACCCTCTGACGCCATCATTGAATAGGTTTTCCGCATGCACGTCGTTTGCAAGTCTTTTTGCGTCGTTCAAGCCCCACAAGGCATAGATTGTGCCGTTGAGAACATGGCGCGGCGGTTTGCAGGGGTACTCCTCATAGATGGGATGACCATTCACAAATTCCGTGACACCGCCACTGCGAACCTCGCGGCCAAAGGGTTCGAGCGCAAGTCGGGCGGCAGATAATAATCGCTGGTTTGAGATAACGCTATTTGCCCGAAGAAGGGTGGAAATCGCCAACCCCTGAACCATTGCCGACTGATGGTCACGATCAAGCCCGAATCGTTTTGACGAAAATGGCGTCAGCCACAATCCACCGGATTTCTGATTTGCGACAAACCACTCGGCGGCCAGTTGAACCTTTGCGAGAGCCGATTCGTCCTTCGATTCCCTCCAGTGCTCGAAATTGCCAAGCGCCCAAAACGCCACCTGGACAGGCAGATGGCCCGACTCACTGCCGATACGGTATAGCGGAATTCCCTTTTCATCGCACACGCCATTGTAATGTGCGCGGCCTATCTGGGCAGTGTAGTAGGCAAGCGGATCGAGCGCTTTATAGGTGGATATCGTTTCGTTATGAAAGTACGAACGTGACCGAACTCCAAAGTACTCCAATGCCAAATGAATTTTGGTGGGAAGAATTAACATGGTTAGCCGATTGGCGTTAAGCAACAGCGCCGAAACATGAACGAAATGATACTCAAGAAATGCCGCTCAGAGAAATGAAATTATCGCAGTTTGTGAAAAGGGACGCGCGATATAAACACGGCATGACTGTCGCGAGTCAGCCAGCCAACGGTAATGCCAGGCTCTGTCGAGCCAGCTTGCTTAATCGCGATGGCATGGCATCATACACTTTGCCATCAAGTTCGCGACCAGCCGCCTTCTTGTTGACCCCGCCCCATTGCTTAAAGAAGAAACCGACTTTCTGATCCCGGCACTGCCGCCTGATTTCTTTCACCCACCGGGAATCCATCGGTCGCGCCCCCGGGCCGGATTCACCGCCGACGATCGCCCAGTTGATGCCCGACAGATCAAGATTTGAGAGCGGGCCGAGAAGCGGTTCGAGAGAAAGAAATTTGACCGCCGCATCTGTCTGACGAAGGTCGTTGATGCGGTAGGTGTAATGCTCGGTCTCGACGGTCACACCCATCCAGACGTTGGATGGCCAGGGAAGCTGTTTGTGTAGCCGCTTCAGTCTTTTTGACCGTTTGGTAAGAATCTGGAATACGTGCTGCTTTGCGCGCCCCATGACGTCGAAAATCTGCTCGACGAACTCAAAGGGAATGTCTTCGTGAAAGAGGTCGCTCATGGAATTGACGAAGATGAGTTGCGGTTTTTTCCATCGAAGTGGAGCGTCGAGAACTTCGGGATGAATGGTAACGTTGAAACCATTCCGGTATTTGTGCACCCCCATCGCCTGCAGACGCTTGGCCATCCGGTCGGCATAGCAGTGGTCGCAACCGGGGCTGACTTTGGAACAGCCCGTGACCGGGTTCCACGTCGCGTTGGTCCATTCTATGGATGATTTGGTGAGCATGGGCAATAACTACTGGTAATATGAATCTCCATATCGACCAATATGGATGACATTCGCGATTTCTAAATCACATTTGGGGTGAGTTGAAAGACAGCATATTGGGCAAAAAGTGAATCTTGTCATTCCGGCCAATCCCCCCGGTGAGGAGCGGTGGGAGCAGAGCCGGAACCCATCTTGTCTTATCAAGAGTTGGATGGATTCCCCGGTCAAGCCGGGGAATGACATTTTTGAGAGTCCGCTTGAAATGAGGGGTTTTTCAGCAGGGACTTACGCATGGGCAAATTATCCACTACTTCCCGCCGTCCCCGCCGAAGGGTTCGGTGCGGTGGCGGGCGATGCGCCCTTCGACCATGTAGATAACATCCTCGGCGATATTGGTGGCGTGGTCGCCGATGCGCTCAAGATGACGCGATAGCGCCAATAACTGCGTATAGGAATCGAGCCGAGCCGGATCGGATTTCATTTTTGCCTGAATGAGTTGGTATGACTCACGATTAAGGCTGTCTATTTCGTCGTCAGATTTGATGACCTCGGTGGCAAGAACAACGTCGCTGTTGACGAGGGAGTCGATAGACTTCCTCAGCATCCCCTGCACTATTGCGACCATCCGTGAAAAGTCGATCGGCATCTCCATCGGCTCTTTGATCGCCAAAAACGAAGCCCGCTCGGCCATGTTGACCGCTATGTCGCCGATGCGCTCGAGGTCGTTGTTGATTTTGAGAACGGCGATGATATAGCGAAGATCAATAGCAACCGGCTGATGCAGAGCAAGAATTTTAAGACAATCTTCCTCGATATCGACTTCCATCGTATCTATCTGATTGTCCAGATCGATCACCTGTTGCGCCAGAGTGAGGTCGCGATCGGTGACCGCCCGCGCCGCCTTGCGGACATCCTCTTCCACAAAGGCGCTAAGGCTCAGAATCTTGTTTCTCAGCCTGTCAATTTCCCGCTGTAAATGTGCCGACATCTGGTATCGCTTTCCTGACTCTTATCCGAATCGCCCCGTAATATAGTCCTCGGTGCGCTTCTTCTCCGGTTTCGTAAACAGTTGCTTGGTGGGGCCGTCCTCGATGAGCTGACCTTCGTAGAAGAAGGCCGTGTCATCCGAGATTCTGGCCGCTTGTTGCATATTGTGGGTCACAATGATAATTGTATACATTTTTTTTAGCTCGCCGATAAGCTCCTCGATTTTTGCCGTCGAGAGCGGATCAAGGGCCGAGGCCGGTTCATCCATGAGAAGCACTTCCGGCCGCACTGCCAAAGCGCGTGCGATGCATAGCCTTTGTTGCTGACCTCCGGAAAGGAGATAGGCGCTTTTCTGCAGTTTGTCTTTCACCTCGTCCCACAAAAAGGCCTGCTTGAGCGTTCCCTCAACCGCGGCAGTGATGACGCCCATATCTTTGATTCCATTTACGCGAAGGCCATAGGCGACGTTGTCAAAGATCGATTTGGGAAAAGGATTCGACCGCTGAAAGACCATCCCCACCCGCGTGCGAAGAAGCGAGACGTCTTTTGATTTCGAGTAGATATCCTGCCCGTCAAGAGTGACCGAACCGGTGAGCCGGGTATGTGGGATAGTGTCGTTCATCCGGTTGAGCGTGCGCAGAAATGTCGACTTGCCGCATCCCGAAGGTCCGATAAGTGCCATCACCCGGTTTGGAAACATGTCCATCGATACATCATGCAAAGCCTGATGCTTGTCGTAAAAGAAATCGAGATTCCGCACCGTGATTTTTGTCACGCGCGGTTGGGTCTTGTCGACTGGTTCTACCGATCCGGTTGTGAATCGTGATGGTATTTCTGACATGTTTGCGGTCTCGTGATCAGACATTGGCTCGCCTTGTTCGAATGCGCGATCGAATGACTATCGCGACAAAGTTCAGTAAAAATGTGAGGAGAAGCAAGACCAGCACCGTGCCATAGAGTATCGGCGCGGTTGCGTCGACATCCGGCGACTGGGTTGTCATGACAAAGACATGATATCCCAATTCCATGAACTGGTCGGTGAATTTGGTCGGGAGTTGCGGCAGATAGTAGGCGGCGCCGGTAAACATGACCGGCGCTACTTCTCCGGCGCCACGGCTTACCGCCAGGATTGCGCCGGTGAAGATGCCGGGAAGGGCCTGCGGCAAGAGAATGCGAAATATCGTTTGGAGTCGTGTGGCGCCAAGCGCGAGGCTGGCGTCTTTGAGTTCGCGCGGAATCGCCTTCAGTGCCTCCTCGGTAGAGACTATTACTACCGGCACAGTTAGAAGAGCCAACGTGAGTGATGCCCAGATTATCGCTGGTTTCCCCCACACCGGGCGGGTGCTGTCAAGAATGACCGAGTCGATATTCCCACCGACAAAGCCGATGAAAAACCCCAGACCAAATAGTCCGAACACAATCGAGGGAACTCCGGCGAGATTGTTAATCGCCAATCGAATGAAGCGAGTCAATCGCGAGGCCGGGTCGGTATATTCCTGCAAATAGACTGCTGTGAAGACTCCCAGTGGAATCACCGCGATCGTCATCAAAATCACCAGAGCGGTGGTGCCGAAAATTGCCGGAAAAATTCCCCCTGCCACCATCCCATGTTCTGGCGGACTTGAGAGAAACTCCCATGAAATAGTGCCCGCGCCATGGATAACAATGTTGCCGAGTATGACAACAAGCATGATCAGAATGATGATAACCGCCGCGAAGGTAAGGCCGCGTGGCACGGCGCCGGTGGATTTGCGCCCCGTCAATTGAGCTGTGGATATCGTCGCTGTCTCAGCGGATGCGAAGTTCTTCTCGGCAATGCTCATCTTGCCTTCCCTTGAAGTTTTTCTTTCAGCCGTAAGAGAACGACATCACCGGCGAAGTTGACGGCAAATGTGAATACGAATAAGAGTGATCCGATAAGAAAGAGGACGTTGTAATGAGCGCTGTCGAATACAACTTCGCCAAGCTCGGCGGCAATAGTCGCTGACATGGTGCGAATCGAATCTGTGAAATTGCCCGAAATGATAGCGGCGTTTCCGGAGGCCATAAGAACAATCATCGTTTCGCCGATTGCCCGGCCAAATCCAAGAACAATACCAGCCGCAATTCCCGGCATGGCCGCCGGAAGAACCATCGTGAACGACACCTGCCAGGGATTAGCTCCCAAGGCGATGGCGGCGTCTCGCAAAGATTGGGGCACGGCTGTCATGGCGTCCTCGGCGACAGTGAAAATGATCGGAATAATGGCAATGCCAAGAGCGATGCCGGCATTGACGGCATTCAGCCGGAAGATCAGGTCGAATGACGATTGAAGGATCGAGGCAATGACCATGAGAGCGAAAAATCCAAGCACCACCGACGGTATTCCCGCCAGCATCTCAATGGCAGGCTTTAGAATCTCACGCAGTCGTTTCGATGCAAACTCAGCCGAATAGATGGCGGCTCCAACTCCCAATGGAATCGCGACCAGCATGGCAATCAAGGCCGCTTTAATTGTCCCTAAAACGAGTGGAAGGAGAGAGTATTTCGGCTCATCGGAGTTCGGTTGCCACGACCACTTGGGGGGTTCATCCGGAATAAAAGCCTGCTTGAGAACCATCTTATCGACACTGGCTTCCTTCTGAATCTCGGCGCTGGTAAAAATTGGAATCGCTTCCTTGAAGATGAACACAAAGATCAAAATAATGGCGGCGCAGGTGACAAATGCCATGGCGGCGATGAGTTTGTCACCGAGGAACTCTTTAAGCTTAGATTTTGGCTTAAATTCGTACTGCATTACACTCCGGCTTCATAGCGCATGAGTCAAATAAGTGCTCGAATTGTTAGAATTGTGTGAGAAAATCACAGATTCGGTCAGGAGATCACCGGCAGGTGAATTCGAAAGGTACTGCCGCTCCCCGGCGTACTTTCCACGCTCACCGAGCCGCCATGAGCCAGAGCGATATGCTTAACAATGGCAAGTCCAAGACCGGTACCCCCTTGGGCGCGATTGCGTGATTTGTCGGCCCGGTAGAATCGCTCAAAAAGGCGGGGGAGATGGTGGGCCTCAATGCCGCAACCGTTGTCGGTAACCGAAATGATTATCTCGCTTCCTCTCTCAACCGAGATGCCAATTGTCCCCCCGGGCTGACTATATCGCACCGCATTGTCTATCAGGTTTGTCAGCGCCTGTTCCAGCAAGGCTGAATTGATGTTGGTATATATGTCAGCAGGACAGTTGACGGTGATGGAGATTGTTTTCGGTTCGGTCACCGCCGCGCACGTTTGTACCGCCGAGGTTATCAGGCCCGCCAACGACTCCCGCTGGAACACAATCTGCGATTTTTCAGCGGCATCTTCGATGCCTGAAAGAGAGAGAAGATCTTCGATGATGCCGTTGAGGCGATCGACGTGTTTTTGGATGATGGCGACAAAATTTCGTGCCGAATTTGGATCGTCGATTGCCCCGTCAGCGAGAGTTTCAACGAAACCTTTAATCGTTGTAATCGGAGTTCTCAACTCGTGCGACACATTTGCCACGAAATCCCGTCTTAGATTTTCCAGCTTTCGGATCTTGGTGATATCATTCATGACTATCACCGCTCCATTTTGTTGACCGGTATTGTCGGTGAGAACGGTACATGACACCTGAATATGCCTCTCACCACGTTCACTCAGCGTGATGGAAGCTTCCTGATGCTGACCCGTTGTCAGCGTCTTCTCAACAAGGCTATGAAATCCGCTTTGGCGCACAACGGCGCGAATGGGTCGACCGATTGATTGATGTTCGTCGGCGCCGATAAGGCTCGACGCCGCCTGATTCATCGAAATAATTTTTTCCTGCGAATCGATGGCGATGACCCCTTCAATCATACTCGATAGGATGGCCGCCTGCTCATTGCGCTGGCGCGACACAGCCCGGATGCGCTCATCGAGTTGCACCGCCATGTTGTTGAGCGCGTCTGCGAGAAACTGATGCGAGGGAGATGTTTGCACCGGCACCCGATAGTCAAAATCTCCGGACGCAAACCGCTCGGCGCCAGCGAGCATCGCATCGGTCGGTCGATTGATTTTGCCTAACAAAAGAAATCCCAGAAATCCGCCGGCAATGATGACAACGAACAGTCCAGTCAGTATGGCTATAACAGATGATGACGACCACACCGTCGCCTCCACTCGGCCAAGTCGCACCACTCCCACAATATCGTCACTCTGGTAAATCGGATAAGCCACATAGGCGAGATCACGACCGAGTACGCTGTCGTAGCGGGTCATCGTGCCAATCTTTCCCTGAATGGCCGCGGATACATCGGTCATGAACGTGAGCGGTTGAACCTGGTCGGGATCTTCAACTTCATCTCCAATTACCTTTCCAGTCAGGTCAGTAATGGTTATTCGACCCGGGAATGCTTCTTTGAGGCTTTTGCAGAGTGAATCGATAGCATGTGGTTGGTTCGAATCGAAGATCGGAGCAACGATGCGGGCAATCAGATAAGCGTCAGCGACAGCACCCTGCCGATGTTCATCATGGCTTGACCGTTCAGAAATCCAAAGGGTATACAATGCGATAGATAGTACAGAAACTGCAAGAATGGTCAAAAAGATGGCACGCTGGCGTCGGAATGATCTGCGATCCACCACTTATTCCTTGAGTCGATAGCCAACGCCACGCACGGTCTCGATCTGTTTTCCCCAACTGCCAAGTTTTTTTCTCAACCCGACAATTTGGACGTCTACCGATCGGTCGGTGACGATAACGTCTTCCCCGCGAACGGCATTGACGATCTGGTAGCGCGTGAAAACCCAGCCCGGTTTTCGGGCAAAGAGGTGCAACATTTGAAATTCCGTGAAAGTGAGGTCGATGCTTTTCTTCCCAATCAGCGCCTCGCGTCGCCCCGGATCGATCGATAGCTCTTTGAACACAACCCGATCACTTGACGATAGTTGTGGTTCCGCGACACGGCGAAGAACAGACCTTACTCGCGCGACAAGAATCTTGGGGCTGAATGGTTTGCTGACATAATCGTCGGCGCCAACTTCAAGACCGGTGACAATGTCGGCTTCTTCTCCCTTGGCGCTCACCATGATAATTTGCATTTTGTGAGTATCCGGGTCGTGCTTGAGAATCTTGCAGACCTCAAGGCCATCAAGCCCCGGTAGCATCAAATCAAGCAGGACCAGATTTGGCCTCTCGCCGCGGGCCATTTTCAATCCCTCCTCGCCACTGGCGGCCTGAAATACGCGAAATCCCTCACGCGAAAGATTGTATTCTATCAGGTGACGGATGTCGTCTTCATCTTCGATAACAAGAATCTTCTCACGGGCCACAGCGGTCCTCCTGTTGGTAAATATAGAGTGCCGGTTTGCTTGTGTACAACCGGCAAATTTGGAGGACGATTGTTAGAAATGTGTGAGCCAAATGCTCGGTGAAGCACTTCTCAGATGGTAAAATGCCCGGGGGCCGTTTCGGTCGGGCGCATTTCTGTCTTGTTTTCCGGTTCCGGAGAGAATCGATTCTGTATCTGTTCAAGAGAGGTGAGCGTCTCGGTTGTGGCCGACTCGGCGTCTCGTGACAGCACAACCCGGAAACGCCGTCTGGCATTCTTGTATTCACCGGTCACCCGCGACATGCTGAGGCCGTAGTTTCCCGCGGCTCGCAAACGGCTGATATTTTCGTTGAGCGTTTTCGTGAAATTGCGGGAATCATCGAGTGACATATCCCGAATCCGGCGAGCGGCGTCCTGCTTGACTCTTTCCAGCACGAAATCCTCCGATTGGAGGGAATAGCTACCGGCGAAAGCCATGAGTATCACAATGAGGTCGACGGCTATCGCAAGTAGAAGTGAAAAAATGGTGACGCCGTCAAAGTTCGCCAGATCGGCTATGACCAAAGAGAAATCGTACTGACTGCTCACCGTCTTATCGACTAAACCGGCAGTCGCGGGAGGAGCCGGAAGATTTACCTGCCGGGATAAGAGCAAAGCCGCCTCACCCGACGGAAAGCGGGTCCAGGCGAGATTGGCCGACTGATATTGTGACTCAATGGTCTGGCCGGAATTGAGCGCCAACATTAGCGAATCGATAGTCGAGGCAAATTGTGTTACGGCGAAAAGATTTTCACGAGCCTGTTCCTGTTTCGCCTGCAGATAGTTTACAATAATCCCCTCACCCGACCCCTGGCGGTAGTTGCCACCGGCGGTTCGTTCCCAGGAATTTACCGTAGAGCGCGCTCCATCAAGAACGGACTGAATGTAGGGATCGTTGCTCCCTTCGTCGATCATTGTCGCCCAGCCGTTTTTCATTTCCATGTCGATTAGCTTGTCGAGACGGTCAACCTGATAATGTCCTCGTGAAATGGCCTCTTTTGCGGAGCGCGCATATTCGCCGAGAACTGGCTGAACCGATGAGAGATAGCGTGAACGAGCATCGACGGCGCGAACATCTGCTTTCAATTGTGAATGAAATGCCGCAAACGAAAAGAAAATTGAAAAGGCCGCGGCGGAGATGAACGCCCAAGTATAATAACCCCGGTTCTCTTTCGCTTTCATAAGATTCCAGGCAACACCGAGCATGGCGATCTGAAGACCGAGCGCTCCTATCAAGGCCAGCCAGAAATCAAGAAGGATGGCCATGCCGTAAAACGTCGTGCAAAAGGAGAGCGCCGACAGGAAGAGTGTTCCTACATACATCATGCCGGTATTGAGGCCGGCCATTCGGTTCTGCCACATTCTGGTGTTCTCCGCGCTAATTGGACGTTTTTTCGCCCCGTGCTTGTCTGGTTATCGATGCCTGTACCGAAAGTATCGGCAGAACAGGTGAAATCTTGCCTTCTATCATTGATAGCCCCGTAGGGCGGGATTGTCTTCAATCCCGCCAACCAATTCTCCCCCTGGTGTAAAGAAGATGGCGGCATTGAAGACAATGCCTCCCTACCTAAATAACTGCGTAGGGTGGAACCCGAAGGGTTCCGCCTCTTATGGATCATCAAAATGGCAGAACCCTGCGGGTTCTTCCCTACGAAGACTTTGTTTTGTAGGGTGGGTCCGTCTTCGAACCCGCCTCCTCATCTTTGCCCAGGTGGCCCAGGCAATGCCTGGGTTTTTCAACCCCTTTTCAGATGCACTACCTCCCGCCCGATGGGCGGGCCACCAAGATAAAAATGGCGAGTCTGAAGACAAACTCGCCCTACCTGAAGAAATTGGCGGTAAGTCACAGTCCTAAAGGAGTTAGACAGAATTGACGATACTAGTAGACAAGGCGGTTTAGGGTAACCCCTTGCTAAACAAAATGGTGCATGGAGACATTCGACTCGAACAGAGCGGTTTCATGGTTTTCTAGAATGGCGCGACCTAACAAAAATATCTCGACTGAAAAACGGGAATTCTCGCCGTCATCGCGGTTGGGAATTGGCATTGCATTGGGGAGCCTCTGCCTCATTCTGCTCGTGGTCGACTTCATAGTAATCCACGGCGGCCGATTGGTAAGCGGCCTTGATCACAATCATCTCAGCACAACATCCGAAGCAGTCTTTACCTTGATCGAATACCTGTGCGTCGGCGCCTCCATACTCTACCTTCTTCACGTCCTCCTCAAAGATCGCCAACTGTCGCTCACTCTGGAAGAACGCAATCGATTTATTGAAAATATAACCTGTGTTGCACCGGTTCATCTCTACATCTATGACCTTGAACGGCAAACCACAGTATATGCCAACGAACCCACTTCTGAGATTCTCGGATACACGCCAAAAGAGGTCTACGATATGGGGCCAGATTTTTTCGCTCGTCTCGCCCACCCGGACGACTTTGGAGTAATTCTCGAGGCCGTCCAAAAGGTGCAAGTGGCGAAGGACACCGACGTCATCGAAATGGAATACCGGATTCGGCACAAAGATGGTCGTTGGCGCTGGTTGCGCAACTCCGGCAAAGTATTCAAGCGCAATGCCGCCGGTGAGCCAGTATTGTATATCGGCACCGCGATTGATATCACTGAAGCACACAATATGAGAGCAGAGAAGGAGAATCTTGTCGGTGTTTTGCTTGAAAGCGAGACACGGTTCCGCGCCGCCGCCGACGGAAGCCTCGATGGATTCTATCTCCTGCGATCGATCCGCGATGACAGTGGCACGATTGTCAATTTTGAGTTTGTCTTTGTCAATGCTATCGGCGAAAAGATGCTCAATCTCGACGGATTCACTATCATTGGAAAGAAAATCTCCAAAGTCCAGACATTGCCGCGATTCATCGACTACTACGAAACATTTCTGCGCGTAATTGATCTTTCGACTACCCATGAAGAAGAACTATCAGTCCGCTCGGCAGATGACGTCAGCACGGTATATATAGCAAGTATCGTCAAGAGCGGCGATGGCGTCGCAGTAACTCTTCGTGATATTACCGAACGTGCCGAGTCCTCCAAACAGCTCCGAATTTCTGAAGAGCGGTATCAGCTGGCCACAAGTTCGGCGCGTATGGCCGTCTGGGAATGGGATATAGCAACGGGACAAGTGTACCACGCGCCTATCATGCAGGAAATTCTCGGTTATTCCGACGATACATTTCCAAAAAACGGTGACGAATGGAGGCGAATACTTCATCCCGAGGATGCAGAGCAATTTAGCGCCACTATACAGGAGTGTGTAAACGGGGGAACGCCGGAGTTTGAGGCCCGGTGTCGCCTTCTGACCGCATCGGGGAATTACGAATGGATTGTCTCTCGAGGCCACACAGTTCGTGATTCCAACGGAAAGCCAAAAAGCGTGATCGGCACCACCACGTTTATCACGGCCGATGTGGAACGTGAGCAGGAAATGGCCATGCTCAAATCCGCAGTGACGAACTCCGGCAGTATGGTGATCATTACAAATACCACTTCGATAATTGAATATGTGAACCCGCAGTTTTCTCTCGTTACCGGATATTCATCGGAGGAGGCGATCGGCAAACCGGTCAACCTCGTCAAGTCGGGTCTGCACGAAAAATCATTCTACGAAGAGCTATGGCGCACCATCAATTCGGGTAAAGTATTCTCGGCACGATTGCAGAACCGCCGGAAAAACGGCTCCCTGTACTGGGTGCGTCAAACGATCTCGTCCATCACTGATGCTCAGGGCAGAACCACTCATTTCGTGTCGGTGGGGCAGGATATCACCAACGAAGTCAACTCTCAGCAGAAACTTGCCGAGGCTGAAAAGCTCGCGGCTACCGGCATGCTCGCGGCCGGAGTGGCTCATGAGTTCAAGAATTATCTTGGGGGAATCGTGGGCAACGCCACTTTTGCTCTTTCTGAGTTAGAATCGGGCGCTGACCCTGCTCTGGCTAAAGAGGCATTCGAACACATTGTTGAGATCGGCGAGCGGGCGAACGAGGTAGTCATGTCGCTCCTGAGTTATTCCAAAGCCCAGACCGACCAATACATGCGCCAGGATGTGTTGGAAATCGTTACTCGGACTGTCAATCTTATCGGCAAGGAGATGAAAAAGCTCTCTATCGAAATTACTACAGTATGCCATGATGATATTCCCCCTGTCGATATTGTCCCCGGCAAAATCCAGCAAGTCCTGCTTAATTTGATTATTAACGCCCGCGACGCTATCCAGCAATATGGCACTATCACCGTCGTAGTGTCATGCGACAACAAGCAGGTGCATCTCAGGGTCGGCGACAGCGGCGGCGGCATTTCACCAGAGAACATGGGGCGAATATTCGATCCCTTCTTTTCGACCAAAGGAGTCTGGGGCAAAGATCAGATATCGGGAACTGGCATGGGGCTGGCAATCGCCCGCAACATCGCCCGTGATCATGGCGGTGATCTGACGGTAGAGTCGAAGATCGGCATGGGAACCACGTTCACTCTTTCTCTCCCCATCCCTGCGTCCGAGAAAGTTCGCCAGAGCGCAAAAGATGGCATTTTTCTTGAAACGCCAACAATGTGTCTCTTAACCCACGATGCCGCCCTCTCAGCACGCATACACGCCGATGCTTTGCCGCTGAATATTCATATCCATCTCGTGGATGCATCCGATACTTGTAATCGCTTCGACCTCTCATCAGTTCAGCTCGTGTTGTGTGACTGCCGTGTCTCAGAAAATGCTGAACATTTCAAGATCATTGAACAATGCCGCCAATATACAATCCCATATGTTCTGCTGAATTGCCATCCCGGTGATTCCCGCCTGAGAGACGTTGCTGAATTCGCCGCTGAGTGTTGCGAAGGTGTGCCAACCCTGGAAACACTCCTCCCCCTCCGGCGAATACCGGCCGAAGTTCAGCATCTTTCTCTTTATTGAGTGTTTGAACCTCGATATTGAGCAATTCTCGCACAATTCAACTGCTTCTACGTTGTAGAAGCATCCTTTTGAAAATAAGCGATAATCAAGCCGGGTATGTTGTGCCGATGATGTAACTAAGAGCTAATCACTCGTTTTGTATTCGCACAGCTGGGGGGCTGAATAAGTGAAAATTTTAATCGCCGAAGATGACCACGTCTCTCGCGTTCTCCTGGAGTCGCTCTTGTCGGGATGGGGTTACAACGTCGCTTCTGCACATGACGGCGCTGAAGCTCTCAGACTGTGGAAAGAGATGCCCGATCTCTCACTGGCCGTGCTTGACTGGATCATGCCGAAGATTGACGGACTCGGGGTTTGCAGAGAGATACGTAAAGAGATCGACCGCCCGGCCTATATTGTCATGCTGACATCTCGAGTGGAGCACAAAGAACTGCTGACGGCCTTTGACCGAGGCGTTGACGACTACGTTACCAAACCATTTATCCCTGCCGAATTACGCGTAAGAATCAAATCAGGGGAGCGGATTGTCTCCCTTGATAGAGAGTTGAGACGGCGCGTTCAAGAGTTAGAAGATGAAAAGCTCCATGTCAGCCACCTCAGGGCAATCGTTCCCATTTGCTCGCATTGCAAAAAGACCCGCAATGACAACGCCTATTGGAATGAGGTTGACAATTATCTCGCCCGATTCGGCGCAATCCAAACCAACCAACCCGCCTGTCCGGAGTGCGCCCACAAGATTTCTCTGAGCAAATCAAGGTTAGACTGAGTGCTTGTAGTATCGAGCGGTTTTTTTTTAGCGAGCTCGGTAGGACATTCTTTAGGGCTTGTTGAAAAAACATCCATTTCATGAACCGTTTGCAAAAGTGTCACTCCAGCGAATGCTGGAGCCCATCTTAACTTTTTATCGGACAAGACTGGATGCCCAGCCTTCGCTGGCATGACAGAGATGAGAACTTTGCGCTAACACCCTATTTCAACAGTAGGGCAGAACCCGCAGGGTTCTGCCATCTTCAACAGAAACAAGAGGCGGAACCTTTCAGGTTCCACCCTACGCAGATGAAGATGGACTCCCGCCTGCGCGGGAGTGACTTTCTTGATAGCGGCTACCGAAAGCCAATGTATTCTTCCGAAAAATCCTGCTCTCGGGCTGGAAAGCCCCGCTTCTTGACTTTCCCTTGCGCTGAGGCGTATCTTCGCCATTCAGAGAACACTATATCCCTCAAATGATTGGAAACCGAGGATGAATTCAAAAGGTACAATTGGAATCTGTCTCCTGGTCATCGTTTTTGCCCTTATGCTCTCTTGCTCCAGCGGGGAATCAAGCAATGAAATCCTGATTGGCGAATATTCGTCGCTCACCGGCACCACCGCCACATATGGACAGTCATCAACGAGGGCCTCTCAAATCGCCATAGATGAGGTCAACGCCGCCGGAGGGGTCCTTGGTAAAAAGGTGAAACTCCTTCTAGAAGATACCCAGTCCAAGCCGGAAGAGGCCGCGCTGGCCGCCACAAAGCTTTTGACCCGCGACAAAGTTGTCGCACTGATTGGCGAAATTGCCTCTTCACGAAGCCTGGCCGCCGCTCCTATTGCACAGACCAACAAAATTCCGATGGTCAGCCCCGGCTCGACTAATCCCGAAGTGACCCGCAAAGGGGATTACATCTTTCGCGTTTGCTATATCGACCCTTTTCAGGGAGAGGTTCTTGCGAAGTTTGCGTTTAATTCTCTCAAAGTAACCAAGGTCGCCATCTTAAAAGACGTTAAGAATGATTACAGCATCGGTCTCGCGGACTTTTTCACGCAGACCTTTACCGGACTCGGCGGACAGATCGTGGTCGAGCAGGCCTACAGCGAAGGGGATACCGATTTTCGCGCACAGTTGACCGCCATCAAAAGCACCAACCCGGAAGTTATCTTTGTTCCCGGCTATTACACCGAAGCCGCTCTCATTATTAAACAAGCGCGTGAACTGAATATGAACATGGTCTTTATCGGCGGTGATGGCTGGGATTCAGCCAAGCTTCTTGAGATAGGCGGCGAATCCATGAACGGCTGTTACTTCACCAATCATTATGCCGCCGATGATACCTCTTCCATCGTGCAGGAATTTGTGAAAAAGTATGTAGCACGCTACAATGAAACTCCCGACGCTATGGCTGTACTAGGCTATGACGCTACCAATATTGTCATCGACGCCATCCGACGAGCGGGAAGCACCGAGGGGCCAAAGATACGCGATGCCCTCGCATCCACCGTCGACTATCAGGGAGTGAGCGGAAAGATTACGATTGACGCCGATCGCAACGCCCGCAAATCGGTAGTCATTATCGCTATCAAAGACAAACAACTGAAATATCATGAGACCGTCCAACCCTGACGGCCATTGCGAATAATCGAATATCCAGCCCCTGCGCTATGAAGGCGGGGGCTGTCTTTTGGGTAACTAACAAATGAGTGAACTGCTTCAACAAGTAATCAATGGCGTCTCCCTCGGGTCTATCTACGCCCTGATAGCCTTAGGGTACACCATGATTTACGGCATCCTTCGCTTTATCAATTTTGCGCATGGAGATGTCTTTATGGTGGGGGCCTTTGTCGGCTACTACTTTACGCCGATTATTCTCCCGCTGGTTGGCGGCTCTCTCCTTCTTGGCGGACCGATGGTGATGATCGCGTCGATGCTCGTCTGCTCTCTTCTCGGCGTGACCATCGAGAAACTCGCCTATCGCCCGCTTCGCTCACGGCCGAAGCTCACGATTCTCATTACGGCGATAGGCATTTCACTCTTTCTTGAATTCGGCGGGCAACTCGTTTTCGGGCCTGACCCCAAACTCTATCCTACGATTATTCCCTCGGCGACTATAGTCAGCACCGATACGCTGGTGATAACCTCCAACCCAATTGTTGTAATCGGCACGACGCTCCTGCTACTCTTTATGCTAAGAGCCGTGGTTTATCACACCAAGATGGGTACTGCCATGCGGGCGGTGTCGTACAACCACCGCGCCGCCAGTCTTATGGGCATCAATATCGACACCGTCATCTCTTTCACTTTTGTTCTTGGCTCTTCACTCGCAGCGGCCGCGGCTGTGCTCTATTCCTCGGTCTATCCGAGTATCAATCCTTTGATGGGCATTATGGTCGGCTTGAAAGCGTTCGTTGCGGCGGTAATCGGCGGTATCGGCAATCTTGGCGGCGCCGCTCTGGGCGGACTTATTATTGGTATCACCGAGACATTTGTGACCGGCTATATCTCGTCGACCTATCGCGACGCCATCGCCTTTGGCATTCTCATCATTATTCTCATTGTGAAACCGTCGGGACTTCTCGGTACGGGTGAATCGGAAAAAGTATGATGTCCGGAATTCCCAATTCACGCTGGCTCTTCATTGCCTTTGTGCTTATCAGCCTGGCGGTGACGTTCGTTGAGGATTCGATCAACCCGTATTTCTTTCAGGTCATCATCTATGTAGGGATAAACATTATTCTCGCCTCGAGCCTCAGTCTCATCAATGGATTCGCGGGACAATTCTCCCTTGGTCATGCCGGATTCATGGCTATCGGGGCATATACATCGGCCTATGTTTCCTCCCTTATTGTTACATCGACGGACGGCTTCGCCGCCACTGCTCTTTTTCCGCTGATTCTCCTGAGCGGCGGAGTGATGGCCTCGCTGTTCGGACTGCTCGTAGGATTCCCCAGTTTTCGAGTCAAAGGTGATTACCTTGCCATTACCACTCTCGGATTTGGCGAAATCATTCGTGTCGTGATACAGAACCTCGATTTCCTTGGCGGCGCCAGAGGATTTACAAGCATTCCCCGCATTTCGAATACCTTCTGGGTTTTTTCAACGGTGGCATTGGTCGTATTTGTTATTTCTAATATTGTAAGGTCGACGTGGGGCAAAGGATTCCTGGCGATCTCAGAAGATGAGATCAGCGCCGAGGCGATGGGAATAAACAGCGCGCGGTACAAAATGACGGCCTTCGCGACGGGCGCCTTCTTTGCCGGAATCGCGGGAGCTCTGTATGCCCATTTCGTTACTTACATCAATCCCTCACAATTCGGCTTTATTCGTTCAATCGAGATAGTGGTGATGGTGATAGTCGGCGGGATGCACAACATCGCCGGTGTCGTCATTGCGGCGGTGGTGCTCACTATATTGCCTGAGGCCCTTCGCCCTATCGCGGAATATCGAATGGTGATTTATTCGCTGATGCTCGTTGTCATCATGCTGACCCGACCGCAGGGGATATTCGGCACCACTCGTGCCTTTACTGATTGGAGACGGAAACTGCTGGCATCTTTCGGCGCAAAGGGAAAGGCATAGCGTGTCGTTGTCGCCCATCCTTTCATTCCGGAACTGTACCATGCGCTTCGGCGGCCTGACGGCAGTTAATGACCTCAGTTTTGATATTCCCGACGATGGCCTCATTGGTTTGATAGGGCCTAATGGCGCCGGGAAAACAACGGTGTTCAACATGATAACAGGCTTCTATCGCCCCACCGCTGGAGACATTCTGTATCAGGAGCAATCGGTGGTCGGTCTCAAACCATTTGAAGTCGGCAGAAAGGGAATCGCCCGCACCTTTCAGAATATCCGGCTCTGCCCGTCCCTTTCGGTATTCGAAAGCGCCCAGGTGGCTTTTGCCCGGAGCATCAACTACGGCTTCACGCAGGCAAGTCTGCATCTCGGGAAATGTCAGAGCGAGGAAAGGCGCGTTCGTGATGCCATTCTTCATATACTTGAGATGTTTGATCTGGTCGACGTACGCGATGAGCAATCCACTTCACTTCCCTATGGCGCACAGAGGCGGCTCGAAATCGCACGCGCCCTTGCCACTGGTCCGCAACTGCTTCTTCTCGATGAACCGGCGGCGGGTATGAATCCTTCAGAAAAATCCGATCTGATGAAGCTCATCACCCGTATTCGAGAGAAATTTAACATCGCCATTCTTATGATTGAGCACGATATGCCGGTGGTAATGGGGATATGTGAGTCCATATACGTGCTTGATTATGGCGTCATGATTGCCTATGGCACACCGGATGAAATTTGCTGTAATCCGGCCGTGATCGAAGCCTATCTCGGAGAGCAGGTGTAAGATGCTGGAAATTAAAGATCTGCATGTGCGATATGGCGCCATCATAGCATTGCAGGGAATCTCTCTCTCAGTTCCCCAAGGAAAAATTGTGACTCTTCTTGGCGCCAACGGCGCCGGTAAAAGCACAACCCTTCGCGCGATTTCAGGATTGATACGCACCGCTTCGGGTTCGATTCGCTTTGACAATGCCAACATCGCCAATCAGGGTCCGCATAAGATCGTCGCGGCAGGATTGTCGCATGCGCCGGAGGGGCGGATGATTTTCGCCAATCTCACCGTCAAAGAGAACCTTGAGATGGGCGCTTATTTGAGAAAGGACACTCACGAGCTGTCCAAAGATCTCGATTTTGTCTTTAATCTTTTCCCTCGTCTGAAGGAGAGAATAAAACAACCGGGGGGAACTCTTTCCGGCGGCGAACAGCAGATGCTTGCCATCGGCCGTGCTCTAATGGCCAAACCGAAAATGCTCCTACTTGATGAACCTTCTCTCGGCATCGCCCCGATTTTGGTCAAAGCAATTTTCGGCACAATTGAGCAGATCAATCGTGAGCTGGGGATGACCATTCTTTTGGTCGAGCAAAATGCCCACCTCGCTCTCAAGATCGCTCATTTTGGCTATGTCATGGAAACCGGAACTATTACTCTATCAGGTCCCGCTTCCGAAATTGAAAAGAACGAAGACGTTCAGCGCGCCTATCTGGGACATCGTTAGCCGATAGCGTTGAACACCTCGAAAAATCAATCTCCTTCCGTCACATCTCCTTCACCCTCCGCTGTTCAGTTTTGATACAGGCAACGGCGACGCTACAATGCAATATCGGCATTGCGGTTATGTTGAGAAGTCGTTGCGAAGTACCGATAAAATACGGAAAGGATATAATTTTGATGCTCGTTTTTGATTCCGTTCAAGCGTTGAAAACCGTTGACGGAGACACCAAACTACTCGGTAATCTCCTGAGGCTATTTGTTGAGGAACATGAACAGTTGCTGTCGGCGGTGCGGGAGAGTATTGCCGCAAACGATGCCGAGCAGGTCATGTTCTCGGCTCACCGCCTCAAAGGAGCCCTTCGAACTCTTGGTGCAAATCGTGCCTCTGATTTTGCTGAGAGACTCGAACTACGTGGGCGCGAACGGCAACTCGACAATGTTCAATCCTGTTTTGATTCACTTGAAAATGAGACCCGCCAATTCGTTCGCACCATAGCTGACTTCAGTGAATGACAATGAGAATTTTAATTGTCGAAGACGAGCCAACATCGCTGAGGGTTGAGGCGAGTATCCTCCAAAAAGATGGATACGAAATAAGTACCGCTACCGATGTCCGCCACGCCATGACGGTTCTCGAAAACAATCCTCATGTTGATTTGATCGTGCTTGATATCATGATGCCAAAAGTCGAT
>JBBTMW010000018.1:0-6523 GCA_038067995.1 Candidatus Zixiibacteriota bacterium | reverse complement strand
CTGCAGTTTCTCCGCTACTTGAAATCAACTATCCGGTACAGCAAGATTCCTGTAATCATGTGTACTGCCCTTCACGACATATCATCTGTAGCAAAGAGTCTGGAGCATGGCGCCATTGATTATATCGTCAAACCCGTTGAAGCGACAGTTTTCAAGGCGAAGGTCGCCAAAGCCCTCGAGCGGGGCATTGGCTCGGTGCTGATAGTCTGCGAGGACAAAGTCGAGATGGGAATCCTGGTGCGCACAATTGACCGCGAGGGATTTCGATGTATCTCCTGCGCCCATGACGAAGATGTCTGGAATATCCTCGAGTCTCAAAAGATTGCGATCGTCGTAGCCGAGCTTCTCCTTCCCGGTATCAGCGGCTTCGAGCTTCTCGTGCGCATCAAGGAAAAGTATCCGAAACTTCCTGTGGTTCTGGTGGCCGACTCACACTCCGAACGGGCCAGAGAAGAGATTATTGCCGCCGGCGCCGATAGCTATCTTGTCAAGCCATTCACCAACACCGATATCACCCGACGGATAGCTTCGCTTGTGAAGTAGTAACCGAACAACAGATCGATATCATCTCCAAAACAATTCGTGCCAATCTTTTTCTGACTTATTAATTAAATCTGCGAGAGGCAAAAAAATAAGAGGTCGGGTGAAGCTTACCCGACCTCTTGTGTGTCCTTGTTGTAGCGGTACGGGGAATTGAACCCCGGTTTAAAGGTTGAGAACCTCTTGTCCTAACCACTAGACGATACCGCCAAACTTACCACAACGCTAAAAAAGCAACAGGGCAATCAATATATTCTCAACAACACTACTGTCAAGAAATGTACTCCGTTGCAATATAACGAGTTACAGGAGGCCATAAGGTAATGCCAAGGGGTCAATGGACTTATCATTTCAACATTTTTTTTGTTTCGGCTACTTCCCGCCACGTTTGTGACAATGCCAAATTGGCCGATCTGTGGCGTCGAAATGACGTGTGCCACATCAGATTCCGAAACGCTGGACAAATCCGGTTGAAATTTTCGAACCACCTTTAAGCCATGCTTCAACAGGTTAGTCGTGATACAAATACCACCAGGAAATGCTTTCGCACTGAATAGTTTGTGAATTATGTCACTAATCGAACTGCCGTCTTTAAGTTTGTCGCCGGCATTGGGGGGAATATATTGATACCAACAAAAACGAAAATTTCAAAGACGGGATAACGTGGCTGGCAAAAAGCGAACAATAAACAAACTGGCGCCGCAGGCTGAGACCAACAAGCTGAGCGCCGCTGATCTGCAATATACGGTAGTATTTGCTCCCAAAGGATGCGCCTCAACCGATGATCTCACCCCCTGCACCGACATCATTGGTCAAACCCGCGCCATTCAAGCGGTCTGGACGGGACTCAATGTAAAAAGTGTCGGATACAATATATTTGTCACCGGCCTATCAGGAACCGGACGAACGACAACTATCAGTCATCTTCTCAAGCAACTCGACTACGAAAAGCCGCCACTGGCTGACTTCTGCTATGTGAACAATTTCAAGAATTCCGATTGCCCGCGCATGTTGCAATTCAAAGCCGGTGAGGGCATCAGATTCAAGAAAGACATGGACTACCTTATCAGCTCACTGCGAAAGGTAGTGCCAAAGATATTCCTCTCGGAAGATTTCAAAGATCGCTATAGCCGTGTCATCCGCGAATTTGAAGGGCGCCAGAAAGAACTGGTGCACCAGTTCGAGGAGAAGTTGAATCAGGCAGGATTTGTAATGGTTCAGATTCAATCCGGCCTCGGTGTCCGCAATGAAATCCAGCCTCTTGTCGACAACGAACCAAGCTCGATGGAGAAAATCGAACGCCTGGCAACTGAGGGGAAGTTTTCGCTGGCTCTACTGGATGATTTGCGCCGCAAATGGGACAGCCTGCGACGGGAGTTTGATGTCACGACGGTCGAATCAAAAAAGCTTAGTTCAAAACTTGAAGATGCGATAGAAAAATTGAACAGTTCGATGATCGCCCCGCTCGTAACGGACAAAATCAACCTGCTCATGAAGAGGTATCCCAATGAAAAAGTAATGGCCTACCTCGACGAAGTCTCGGATGCCCTGCTCAGCGATCTTGATCGCTTCCGCGAAACACAGACGCGGCGTGGCGAAGAAGAAGCGCCGGCATTCCGAAAGAAAGAGCCCTTTGAGGAGTTTGCGGTCAATGTCATTCTCGACAACTCCGAAACCCAGGGCGTGCCAATCATTATCGAAAAGTCGCCATCGCACAAGAATCTCTTCGGCTCATTGGAGCGAGTGGTCGATCGATATGGTTACTGGCGTACCGATTTTACGCGCATCTTTTCCGGGTCGCTCCTCAAAGCCTCGGGCGGTTTCCTTATTATCAACGCCTACGACCTGCTCATGGAGCCTGGGATATGGCATTATCTAAAACGCACAATCCGAAATCGTGAACTTGAAGTCACCGGCTACGATCCATTCTATATGATGGCCGGGTCGGGGATAAAGCCAGAGCCGATTCCGCTTGATGTCAAAGTTGTTCTCATCGGCGAACCGCGCATTTATCATCTCTTGTGGCAACTAGACGATGATTTCAAGGACATTTTCAAAATCAAGGCCGAGTTCGATTCCACCATGCCATTATCCGATGGGTCGATTCGCTCGTATTTCGAGTTCATCAAGAAGACCATCGACGATGAAGGCTTACCGCGATTCAATCTGACGGGACTACAAGCCGTCACCGAATATGGCATTCGAGTCGCCGGTCACCGGAACAAGATCACAACCCGCTTTGCCACCGTGCAGGACATTATCAGAGAAAGCTCGTTCTGCGCCGAGGAGAGAAAAAGCAGTGCGGTAGAGCGGGAGGATGTAGAGAAAGCCATCCGAAGTCGACGCACCCGGGTCAATCTTGTGGAAGATAAAATCCAGGAGATGTTTGACGAGAATGTCATCATGGTCTCCACGACCGGCAAAGTTGTCGGGCAGATAAATGGTCTGTCAGTCTATTCTGTGGGAGAATATGCATTCGGCCGTCCCTGCCGAATCACGGCCTCGGTTTCGCTGGGACGTGCGGGAGTCATTAACGTAGAGCGCGAAGCCGACCTGTCCGGCCCAATTCACAACAAAGGCGTGTTGGTACTCTCGGGTTTTCTCCGCGAACAGTTCGCTCAGGACAAGCCTCTGGCCATGTCGGCCTCTATTACTTTTGAGCAATCGTATGGCGGCGTTGACGGCGATTCAGCCTCGTCGACTGAGATCTATGCCATTCTCTCTGCGCTCAGCGGTCTCCCTATAAATCAGGAATTGGCGGTGACTGGTTCGGTGAATCAGAAGGGAGAGATACAGCCAATCGGCGGCGTGACCGAAAAAGTGGAGGGCTGGTACGATGTCTGCGTCAGCAAAACACTCACTGGCACACAGGGAGTTATCATTCCGGAGCAAAATGCCAAGGACCTTCTCCTGCGCGGTGATGTCATCGACGCTGTGAAAAATGGCACATTCCATATTCACGCGATCAAAACTATAAATCAGGGCATTGAACTGCTGACAGGAAGACCGGCTGGTACTCTCGAAAAAGGGAAATGGGCGCCGAAGGATGCAGTTATGCACATTGTGGATAACAAGCTTCGCACCATGGCCCTCGCACTGCAGAATTTCGGGCGCGATGGGGAAAACGACAACAACGGTCGCCCGTCTAAGAAGAAGTCTAAAAAGACAAAGAAGAAACCCGCGCGCAAACGACGGTGATGTTAGTTGCTCGCAGGGACTGCGACAATTTTTCCCTTGACAGATCCACGTACAAGCTGTTGTTTCATGGCATTATGTTAGTTGTTCGCGGAATTCACGCGGGAGACAACGCTAAGGAAGCAACAGCCCCTGCGGGTGCATCCATATCACATCGCAGGATCGGCGCGGTCCCCTGTCGCAGTAACTGATGGGGGGAGGGAAGCGCCGCCACGCTCCCGCAGACTCCGCAGAACTGAGATGATTCTCGAACACACAAGCCCTCGCCATAGGCGGGGGTTTTTTTTGTTTGGCATGGCCTCTAACTGAGCAAGTTGGGGGCGCCATTCAAATTCCTTGACAAGGAAGCATCTGAGATATACCATTGCAGTCGGAGGTTACATATGACGATTGAACGGCAAAATCCTCTCACTCAATCAAAGACCACATCAGATATCACAAATCACGCTCGACTTTCTTTGCAGGGGAGTGGGTTTTCAATGCCCGTCATCTGGTGGTTATTGTTTCTTATGGTCGGCCTCTTCTCCGATTCTTTGCTGTATGCTGAAGAAGATCACGCATTCCCCAACAATTGGAAATTCACAAGTGAGTATGTAATCGACTCGAGCATTGTCGCTGACTCTTTGCGAGCCAAGTCTCTATTAAACCAAGCAGAAGCAAGCAAGATAGCACAGAAGTTTATCAAGAAATTCAAAGATAAACTTTCCGATAAAAAGAAATTGACTTTTTTTGTAAACGTACCCGTTCAAGGTGAACTAACAGTTCGACTCACAGTATCTGAGTACTCGAAGTGGAATGTTGGCGCTAGCCCATCTGATGGGCGTGCAGAAGCAGTAGCAGACGCCGCGGCTGAACATAAAGATTACCCGTTGGTGCCGGAGCAGGAAAAGTTCAGTAAGCACAAATTGAAATCAACGAAAATAGAGTACAAGGCGTCTTCGGTATACGTTTTATTACGCGATTTGAATGGAATTGTGATTGATTCACTTGGAAACAATGTAGGTGATATCAATAATTTTGCAGTGCAAGTTGTCAATTCCACGCTACTAGCCAGGCATAATTCCAACCATTAGCGGTGTGAGGACATCGCTTCCTCGCCCCCCCCTAAAACACATCCGCGGAGAAGCGGTAGACCTCGGCGTTGCGGTCACGGAAGCTCCCCTTCGGCAGACCGGCCTTGAGGCAGACCTGCTCCAGAAACTCCGCCACACCCCATTCATTCTCGACCGCCACCTGTGGCAGTAGCAGGCCGGTGTGCATATCAAGGTGGATCATCAATCCATGGGTGCCAATAACAATCGTGCGAAAATCATGCACCCGCTCAAGACGCGACAAAACAGAAATCTCAATTTCAAGCTTTGGCATCTCCCCTGCTACAACAGCCGGAAAGCGAGGGTCATCAAAAGCCGCCGCAAGAGCCATCGACGCCACCACCGATGAAAGGGGTTCGCTTGATTTTATCTGACCGATGCATCCGCGTAGCCGGTCGGTATTCTTGAGTGTCACAAAAGCCCCGCGCTGAAGTTCAAGGGATGGCGTCACCGGCGGCGTATAGGTAGTTCCGGAAAACTTTGCCTCAATCGCCTTGAGAGCTATCTCTTTGAGTAACACCTTGTCATCGGGCGACAGGACATCACTTACTTTTGCCGCCGCCTTTGACCCCAACAATGCTGTCATCCGGGAAGGCTTGTCACCGCTCAGGATAGTCGCTGACAAATAGCCAACCACTTCTTCGAAGTCGCCGGTTGTTTCGCCTGAGGTCGCATAGTCCACAAAGTTCGCGGTCTGACCTCCGAGGCGTTTGGTCGCCATCATCACTGCGGCCATGACGCCGCCGCCGCAGGCTTCACCCTTGCCCGATTCGAGCGTTTCCATAAGCAGATCAGCGTCATATTTCTGCACCGCCGACTGGATGGTCGCATCGAGCTTGCGAGCTTCTTTTTCAGGATGAAAATGCGAAAGATCGCTGGAAGCCACTATCAGGGCATTCACATCGCGAAGGGCTGTGGAAAGAGTTTCAGCCAGGGCGCGAACTGTTTCCCCTTCCTGATCCCCCATCACAATGGCAACAAGCTTGAATCTTCCGAGAGCGATTTGTAAGAATGGAAGTTGCACCTCAAGTCCATGTTCGCCGCGCGCACCGCCACTGGCATGACCCGTCGACGCAAAATGCACCAGCGGATGAATATTCGCGATTCGTTCCGACAATTCCTTATCTATTTCTACGACTCCAAGGGGCGTTTGGTAGCCATCGCCCGCATAGACAGCGCATCCGCGGAAGAAGACGGTATGCGACGGTGAAATCACGACGACCGTGTCGATCTGTTCCCCTTCAAGAATCTTGAATGCTTTGGCGGCGACTTTTCCCGAATAGGGATAGCCTGCATGAGGCGCAATGATTGCCATCGGACGTCCTTTAAGCGGCATCTTGTCGACGCTCGCAAAAAGGGTGGCAACGGCCTTGGTCAGCTCAACCGGATGCGAGGGGTAAAACAACCCCGCTACGGCGGCTTTACGAATATCGGTTCTTTCCTGTTCCATTCCTTCTCTGATTCTATATCCATATAACCCAAAAGTCAAACGACCATTGGGAGAGATTCGAGTATCATTTCACTTGAGAAGAAGTTCAACTTGACCGGTGGCATAAAACAGCACATCTCGCCCATTCTTTTCGGATCGCAGGAATCCTTGTCTTTCCAATCCACGGAGATCGTGTTGAGCAGTTAAGCGACTAACACTGTGTACTTTGGTGTGGGTTGAGATCGTCGTTGTTGCTGACGCGTTTTTT
>JBBTMW010000017.1:0-10621 GCA_038067995.1 Candidatus Zixiibacteriota bacterium | reverse complement strand
CGGCCTTTCTCAATTACGAAGATTCACTCCCGGCAAAATCAACAGCCCGGTTGGCCCTTAACATTGATCGAAGCGAGCAGTCCTACACCCATCGCATCAATTTTCGACCGATTTGGTATCTTGATGTGAACAATCCTCGTTTCGCTATCCGATCGAGTTATTCGAGTTTCACCATCAACGGGATTGACGACACAACTATCGTGATATTGGACACAATCAACGGGACAGGGGATACGCTTATAACGGTGCGCCCCGATATTCGCAATCGCGAAGTGCGACTCAGCGCGGCCACCCAGTTGATGCGTTTGCCGAATCTGTCGGTTGCCTACAGCCGTGCTCGCGCCCTGGGGATTGATTCGGTTGTTCGATCACGATCAGTGAATACGCATGCGACCGCTGATGTTTCCTGGTTTCGCGACTGGCTCTCGATTCGTGGCGGCCACAGTCGGGTTGACAGGCACGAAGACGTGAACAGCATCAACAATACCAACCGGTCATGGAATGGCACCGTGGCGATGACAAAGGCGATCGGCACATCCGGCTCGATAGCCACGACGTATAATGTCTTTCGAACCCGATATGCATCCTCAATTGCGGTTGTCAGCCGCTCACTCACGCACAGCGCCTCGACGATTGTGTCGTCGAAATTGGTTCGGAATGTGACAGGTAATGCCGGCTACTCGGGAAGATTTACTCAAAACGATGACAGGTTAGGCATTCGCGATGACAAATCGGAATCATTTTCCTCCCAACTTGTCTGGACTCCGGTTAGTTTCCTTGATATTTCCGCTCTCAAAACATATCAGATCGAGCGCGAAAGCGGAGGATATCAGATGGCGGAGTATCTGACCGCCAGCGCGCAATCGACACGATATTTGCGAAACGGTATCGACAGCAGGTTTTCGTGGGCGCGCACCTGGTTTCAGCAGTCATCGCGCGAACGGACTGTCGTCGCCGGAGATGACACCACACATGTGCGAGTTTCCGGTTATCACACCGACACCTGGTATGGATCTCTTGATGGTTCTCCGTTTCGATATACCCGCACCCGCTATTCTACTACCATTTCGAGAGACAGCGATCCGGTTCGTGCCGATCAAAGGTGGCAACTCACTCATTCCTTCGACTTCACGGCAAATCTTTCACGCCGCCTGGACGGGAGATTAACGGCGACAGCGTTGTATCAAGGGGATAGTCTGAGGCTTGGCCATGTCTATTCCAAAAGCTTCAACGCCGGACTCAACTGGCTACCTCGGGGGAACTTCAATGCAAGTCTTTCATACACCTGGTCGGTCTATAATACGTATCTCAAATTTGTGAATAGCAATGTGAGCGGTTCGATGAGTTATCGATTCCGGCGGGCATTCAGTTTCTATCTCACCGCAAATAGGCAGGAACAGCCAGGAGTGGAGTTTGATTTCCTCACTAGCAAGCCCTTCCTAACGAAAAATGAACCGACCGCACTCAACGCCCAGCTTCAGCTCTTCATCACCCAACGCACGACAGCGATTATTGGATATATTGTCACCCGGTCAGATTATGGATCCCCCCGGCTCGAACACCGCTCGAGAACGTGGCTTGCCAGCCTCAACATGCAGATGTGAAAGAAGTACATGCTATGAAGTCACCCATTGTTGTTCTTTTCTTTATCGCCATTTTACTGTCAGGATGCGCCGGCAATCGAGTCTATCTCAATGACGAGGCGGATTTTGGTTTCTATCAGAAAGTAGGCGTTCTCCCGTTTTCGAATCTAACCGGTGACCGAACGGCCTCCGAAAAAGTGACAGCGACACTGACAACCGAGCTGTTGATGGCGAACATCATTGAAGTTACCAACGCCGGGGATTTTCTGGTTTCTGCCTCTAAAGTTATCAAGAGTGAGCGTGCCAATCTTCCCGAGGAACTGACAGCGCTGGAAGCGAAAGCAATCGGCGAAGGGGCCGGAGTACAAGGGATCTTTGTCGGAGTGGTACGCGATTTCGCGATGACGCGTAGCGGACAGGAGGAGTTTCCGCTGGTCAGCATTCTGGTTCGTTTTGTCGACTGCCAGAGCGGCCAGGTTATCTGGAGTTACGAAACGACGCGTCGGGGCGGGCCGAAGTTTCCCATCTTTTCGTTCGGTGAAACACACACGCTCGGCGATCTCAATGCCAAAGTTTGCCACGATATTATCTCCGCCTTTCGAAAGGCGGTGAAGTGACCAATGCACCTTTCCAAGTGTAATCTTTTCATTACCATGTGCGCCCTGCTCCTTCTAACGGGATGCGGCTCAGGCATTCGTCATTCCTATCAGAGCGATGTCCAATTTACTTCGACAATGCGCTTGGCTATCCTCCCCTTTGACAATCTCTCAGGGCGGGATAAAGCAGGAGAAAAAGTGACGGAATATCTGTTTCAATCTTTGAGTCGGTCCGAAAAGATTCATGTGGCTGAATCCGGAACTGTGTACGACGCCCTCCGGCGCAATCGCATACGAAGTACCACTGTCCTGACCGGCCAGCAGATCGACACCCTCGCGACTGCGCTGGGGGTTACTCATCTTCTCACCGGCTCCGTTCTTGATTACAGTGAGCAGGACAACCAGTACCTGGGTAAAGTGCCGACGGTGGCATTCACGGTTAGCCTCATAGATGTCTCCACAGGCCAAACGGTGATGACCGCGACAGCTAACGACCGGGGCGACCGGAGGTCATTTCTGTTTGGCATTGGGTCTATTAAATCGAGTGACCTTCTCGCCAAGCGACTGGCCGATGATGTTGCGTCCCGTTTGGCCAGCCGCGTCGAAAAGTAGGATGGCGTGAGACCGGCCTGTATTTTCCTGCTCCTCATTCTTGGTGCGGCATCCATCTGGTCACAGAGTGAGTCGGATTTTGAATTGCTGAAAGTCACCGCCCTGACCCAGGACGATGGGCGAGGCACTCGTTTCCGTGACCCGGCCCGCCTTTTCTTTGACAGGAATTCACAGGAGCTTTTTGTTGCCGACGCCGGCAATCACCGGATTGTCATTTTGGATACCAATCTTCTCGCGGTTCATTCGTTTGACCATTTTGTAACCAATCCGTTCACGGGAGAAACGACCAAGGGTCAGCCGATGGCCGTGGTTGTTTCCAGCAGAGGAGAGATATTCGTTGTTGACGCTCTTGCCGACTATGTCGATGTCTTGGATTTCCGCGGACAATCGCTGGAGCGCATCTATCCCAATCGCCTCCTTGGTGACACAACTCTGCGAATCAAACCAACCGCTCTTACGATTGATGATAGCGACAATCTCTATCTGATTGTGAGCGGTGATAAAACGACTGTACTTGTGCTTGATGCCTCTCTCTCGATGATTCGCACAATTGGCAAGGTGGGGGACAGTCCGGAAAATTTTTCCACCCCTTCTGCGATTGGGGTGTTTGAAGGAAGGGTGTACGTGACCGATATGCACTCCCTCCCCGCGGTAAAGGTGTTTGACTCAACGGGTGTTTATATAAGCGGCTTTGCGGCGCACGATATCGATACAAAAGATTTATCATTACCACAATCAATTGGTTTTACAGTAGTGGCTGGAAAGGTGGTGATTTGGATATTGGATACGTTGAGGCAGGTAATAAAGATATATTCGCTTGATGGAGAATTAGTCTTCACCATCGGCGGAATGGGAACAGACCTCGGCAAGTTCCAATTTCCTTCTGGATTATCAACCGATTATACATCAACAGTTTACGTCTCTGAAAAAGTCGGCGGGCGAATTCAGAAATTTCAAATTTTATATCAAGACATCATTCGTTGACTTAGGTCAATCTTGTTCTATTTTTCACAAAATAAATGATTAATTGGTCATAAAATCATCTTGACAGATATTGGATTGATTGATATCTTTTTCACAAAATTGGAAGCAGGCACCAAGAAGGAAAGCGTCACATGCTCATGCGAGTCAGACCTACCGACCCAAGCCGCGAGGCGGTTAGCCGCCAGAACGACGACCAGATTTATTGCGACGATTTCAGTTGGCATTTCGGCGCCGATGAAGACGATTCAGCGGAACCGGCGCCATTCCTCATGATAACACGAGAAACAGTAATCCATAACCAACAACAATCCGAATTGCATACGCCTCAACCCAATCAGAACGGGACTGCAATAGAAGTGGAGGATCAGGGCATTGACAACAATGAATCGGTTTTCGGTGAAGATAACAGTATAGATAAACGTTCAAGGAGATTCACATGAGACACTCAATATTTGTAGCCGTAGCGTTGGTCGCCCTGTGCGTATTCAGCGCCATGGCCGGTGACTACCATTCGGGAGCCACTCTCAATTGCGCCGAGTGCCATGTTATGCACTACAGTCAATCGCATGATTATGGTACCTCGGGTGCTCCAAGCACCAATCCGCTCGCGGGCGGACCGAACCACTACCTGCTCCGTCAGGAAGTCACCAACCTCTGCCTTTCCTGCCATGACAATCAGACCTTTGCGCCTGACGTTCTTGGCGCCACCGGCAATGCTCCCACAAACGGCCGCCTTGCCGGCGCTCTGAACAAAATCGGCGGCATAGATGGTTACTCGGAAGTTAGCGGTCACACCCTGGGATCCATCGCAACGGCTCCGGGCGGCACGTTTGCCAATGCCAATGGCTTGACTTGCATCGATTGTCATCGCCAACATGGCAGCTCATTCAACTATCGCAATGTCAGGACAACCATCAATACAGGTGTTACTCAAGATTCATTAACCTATGCCATTGGTGCTTCGAATAACAACACCAAAGACCTTTGGGAACGCGATGCGACCAATGGCGGCGCCAACCACTATGATTATACAAACGTGGACTTCAATGAACCGAACACGGGTGGATCTTCGTACGGCTGGTTCTGTCAGCAGTGTCACACTGACTTCCATGGTAGCAAAACCAGCACGAACATGAAGGCCAACAGCGCCACTCTTGACGAGTGGCTCCGTCACCCGACTGCGGATGCCAACATCGGCGAAATTGGCGGCGGTCATTCCAGCGCCACCAAGTTTGCTGGCAAAGCCTGGAAAGTGAAAGTCATGAATCCAAATGGCGATTGGGGTACCTATGGTACCGCTAATACCGGCGTCTGGACAGGTGCGACCCCAAGTTGCATGAGCTGTCATAAAGGCCACGGTAACAAAAACGCTTTTGGATTGATCTTTGCCACCGGAAACGCCGCTATCGGCGAAGACGGTGACGTAGCAGCGCCCTATAAGGTTGTCTGCGGCCAGTGCCACGTGCAACAGCCGTAAGCAACTTTTTTGGCATACACTTCTTCTTCCTTCCAAGGGAGAGGGGCCGCCAGGCTCCTCTCCCTTTCTCGTTTCATGTCAAGCCCATTCAGGATTCTCTTGACTCCCAGTTTCGTTTCCGCCATACTGAATCAAAACTATGACATTCTTCGGGTATGCAACGATGCGAACAATACTTACAGTAGTTCTGCTTGTCATTCTTACGGTTGGAAGGGCTGCCGGTCGCACCGATGCTCCTTCATTCGCCACCAGCGTTCTCTACAAAGTTGAAATTACGGAGAAAAAAGAGAAGGGGATTGTCCGTCCTGCACTAAAGGTCGAGAAGACGGTCACTCGGACTGTCCTGCGCGATCTAGATCTGAGGGAGGGGACTTTTTCATTGTATGAGTCCGGCCATGCCCCTGCCAAGGGTCTGCAGATGACACTCAACGGCAAGAAGGTCAGCGGCGATTTTCGGGTCACTCAGCTGGATATCGGTAAGGATGTCTATCTGTCGGACAGCAAGGTGCACACCTTCATTTATTCCGAACTTCCTCGCAGGGGCGATGTTGTCGAGTACCACATCACCTACAACTATATTGATATCGCCTACTGCCCGCTTTTCTATGTGGAAAATAGTCCCGATGATTCGATGGCATCATTCCGCATTGACGTCAGTTCTCCGGCGGGATGGGCTGTCACGCCAGATATATTCGATCTTTCGCCTTCTGATGCCCGTCTTGTGGAGCACAATGATCCTTCGCGTCTCACCATAGAGTTCGGCGCCCGTCCTCGCCGTCCGTATCGGGACCTGTTTGCATTCAACGAATTTCATGCCATGGTGGCGCTGGAGGTTCGCAAAGGGGATTCGGTCTATACGCTGTCAAACCCGAACCTGATGGTGGCCTGGTATCAAAACAAGACCGACCTGCACCCCGCGCTTGATTCGTCGACGGCAACCCCGTTTCTCGATTCTATTAGCCAGCTTGGCGACCCCCGGCGTCAATTGAAGGGAATTCACGATTGGGTGCGCGGGCACATTCGATACCTTATGGATCATACCCGCAATCATTCGATATTGCCTCGTGATCCCGACACGGTGTTGATTCCGGGGTTTGGCGACTGCAAGGATAGAGCGTATCTGATATGCGCTCTTGCGAAAAGACTGCAAATTCCTGTTCACATGGGGGTTGTGTCGACCAAACCATCGCCTCCATTCGCTCAGCTCACGCCGTGGCAGTTCAATCACGTCATTTGCGCCTATACCGATTCTCTCGGTACAATACTCTTTGATCCCACCGCCAAGTACAGTGAGTTTGACGCTCCTCCCGACGGCATCGTTGAGAAGCCCGCGGTCATACTTGATCCGGATAATCCACGATTTGAAATAGTAAGTCGCGTCGACAGTCTTCCGAGCTTGGACTTTTCACTCCGTGCCCATATTGATTCCCTCGAAGGCGCTGAATTGACGGTTGTCTTGAGACGAGAATATCTTGCCAGACTTCGCTACCTGCGGGCTGAGCAAACGCTCGAAGGATGGGACAAAAACATCACTGACGTATTGGCAACCTATTTGCCTAACAGTACCCTGTCAAAACCCACCTTAGTCGAGACTCAGGCAGACAAGGCGGTATTAACATATCGGGCAGATATTTCACGCTATGTCGCAAAATCCTCAAAGTCGTGGTATTTGCCGGGGACCATGTTGTCGCTGTTTCACGGTCCCGATTTGTCCGAACGCGTCCATGATTCGCTCGGAATCTATTTTGATGATTTGACCTTCGCGCGATTGCAGTGTCATCTTGTCGGAGCAAAGCTTTCCTCAGCATTGGCTCCTATAGAACTAAGCATTCCGGACATTGGAGAAGCATTTACGCGGGTTCAGGAGGATTCTTCGGGCGTCCTCTGCGATTTCACGGTGCGGTTGAATCACACCATGTATGAGGGGGACATGCGCATGCGACTGAATGATTTTGCGGGGCAGTACAACTCAGCGAGAAAACAGCTTATTTCATTTTCACGAGGTGCCTTATGACAATGCGGTTTATTGTGACAGTTGCTTTAGTCTCACTCGTGCTCGGTTGCACCAAGGCCGGGCGCGTTGCCATGCTCGATGTTCCAGCCACAGGGGAGAGTCTGATTGTCCCCGGCATTGATCTTGCAAAATACGATTCGCTCTATCAGGGGTTCGACGGTGTCTATCTCAGCATTGATCGGACAGTCGAACATTCCGGACAGAAGGAGGCATCAGTGTTGGGCGCTCTTCTCAGTGGTCCCGGAGGAGTGTGGTCATACGGTTTGGTACACAAAGAGGATTATCTGATTCTCAATCCAGAGGCCAGTCAGTTGACGATTTGGAAGATCACTTACAAACCAAACAAATTTTATCTGCGGGTTAAGTATCCGGATGGCAAGGTGACGCTGTATGGGAAATTGGATTTGCAGGAGGTGAAGAAATCGAAATGGAGGAGCGACTACCAGATCGCGATTCCAAATGTGGTACGGGGTACGCGGGTCACGCTTGGGTATGAGGATGTGACCTCGGCCACTTACTATATGCCTCCGCTAGAAGAAGAATTCTATCTACAATATATCTATCCGTGCGAAAGTCTGTCATTCTCATACGGCTATCCGAATTGGTGGACGGTGCAGGTGAAAAATATCGCCGCCGGGGTTCAAGTACCGTATGCCGTAAATGATATTGCGGAAAAAAGGAAGACGGTTATCAGCTACACGGCGACAGATGTGCCCGCGCTGAAACTCGAACCATTTTCGCCGCCGTACAAATTCATGGCGCCCTATCTGCAACTACAAGTTACTCATCTCGTCATGGGAGACATCAAGCCTGATCTGATCGACAGCTGGAGCGAACTGGCGAAGAGATATCGCAAGTATCTGTTTAAGAAGGTTTCCAAAACCTCGGATCAGCTTTCAAAAACAACTGACTCACTCGTCGCTGGTTTGCAAACGCAAGATGAAAAGATAGAAGCAATTTCTTCGTTTGTAGCCAACTCGATTGATTTGTATTGGGAGGACAACGATGGGGATCCGCGAAAGACACTAAAACTCAAGAAGGGTTCGCCAGCCGATGTTGTTGGACTTGCCCAGGCCATGCTGGAGGGCGTCGCTGTTACTACTGATATCATCCTCGTTCATGACGTCGATGACGGATACTATGATCCTGCATTCATATCCCCATCCCAATTCGGAACCATAGGGCTGTTAGTGACAGCCGATGGTGTCAGGCGGGGTGTTTTCCCGCTCAGCAAGTATGTACCGAGTTCTCTGACTCCTGCTAACTATTTGGGCCAAAGTGCCATTTCTGTTGATGAAGCCACTTCCGCCAGAGAGATAGAACTGCCCTATCCGGATTCCAACTGGTATCACGATTTGGTAGAGGCCAACATAACTATCGACACGCTTGGTGATATGGTGGTCGAGGAGAGACACAACAGCAGTCAGCTCTCGGCATCGATGATGCGCGGGTGGTTTGAGGAGTATCGAGGAAATGACTTGGAGAAGTGGCTCAAGACGTACATGCTGTTCGGATCGAGTGATGTGGTGATGGACACGGTTATCACAAGTAATGATTCGACTCGCGCCCAACCATTTGAATTCACCTTGAAATACCGGGTACGAAACGCGGTTACTGTTACGCCCGATGCAATCATCGCTCAAACCGCCAACATAATCGCGCTCGGAGGAAAAGAGCCTCTGGAGAGCGATTCGACCAAGCGAAGAAATCCGATCTACGCAACAGCCGACCACACCTATGCTCGCACTATTCGCATATCGGCGCCGGCGGGGTTTCATTTGCCACAGTCGCCCGCTCCGGTGAATATTTCTAATACTCTTGGTTCACTCGTATCGGAATTTCTTGCGAATGGCAATGAAGTGATTATCGAACAGAAGGCGACCGTTCTTCGCGGCAATCGTCCGAAGCAGGAATATCCGCAATTGCTGGAACTTCTTGGGCCGTCGTCTGGTGCGGCGATCCCGTCACTGGTGTTTGAGAAAGTCAATTAGCTTCGCTGACCAGCGGTTCTGCAATAAGTTTCCAAGGGAGAGGGGCCGCCAGGTATCTCTCCCTTTCTCGTGACGGGCAAAATCATTGGTCCGTCACAACCCGGAAAATCGCCTGACCGCCAATCCTCCATTGTTCTCTTGCCGGTTGCGTAACCGTTTGTTTTTTCATATACTTACGTCCCCGCGAAAGTGGCGGAATTGGTATACGCGCTGGACTTAGGATCCAGTTCCGAAAGGATTGGGGGTTCGAGTCCCCCCTTTCGCACAATTTGACAGTTTTCCCCGCATGCGGAATGATATACCATGGGGAACAAAATGCCCGCCCGTTGCGAGTCAACCGACCGTGACCGGCACGACAGGAGATGCAGTGAAGGTTGAAGTCAAACAAGTCGCCGAACTCGTTCGCGAGTTGGCCGTCGAAATACCGGCCGAGCAGGTGACTACCGCTATCGAGAAGAGGTACGAAGAAGTTCGTCGCACGGTCACCATCAAAGGCTTCCGCAAAGGGAAAGCCCCGCTTGATATGGTGAAGAAAATGTATGGCGAGGACATCAAAATCGAGGTTGCCGAAAATCTCATCGAATTGACTTACCCGCAGGCCGTGAAAGATAACGCCCTCCAGGTTGCCTCCCGTCCGCTTGTCACAGACGTGACCTTCGACGATCACGGAGCTTTTAAGTATACCGCCAAGGTTGAAGTTTTTCCGGTTATCGAGAAAGTCGTCTATGATGGTCTGAAGATAGAAACGACAGACACCACCGTCACCGACCTTGAAGTCAATGATTACAGCAATGCCATCAGAGAGCGATTTGCCGACATCCGCGAAGTGACCCGTCCGGTGCAGGCCGGTGATTTGGTCAAAGTGCATCTGCTGAAAACCCACGACCCGGGCAACGCTCTCAAGCAGGGTGAGATTCCCGAGGCTGAGATTGATCTGGGAAGTATGCTCACCGTCAAGGAGTTTCGCGAGGAGCTTCCGGGAATGAAGATCGGCGACGCCAAAGTCATCAAAGTAATCTACGCCTCAGATTATACCGATCCGGTTTTTGCCGGAAAGGAAATTCACTATACCTGCACAATCAAAGGTGTGCGCGAGAAGAATCTCCCCGAATTCGACGACGGTTTTGCCAAGATGACCCGCCAGGCCGAAACAGCTCTGGAACTGAGGTTGAAAATCCGTCAGGAAATCGAGCGTCAGAAAAAAGATGATGACCGCCAGCGCCAAAAAGGCCAGCTGATGCACCTCATGTGTGAAAAGAACCCGGTGCCGATTCCCGAAGGGCTGGTAGCCGACTATCTGGCCGCTATGCTTGAGGATGTTCGCAAGCAGGACCCCAATGCTAAGATCGACGAAACAGAGTTTG
>JBBTMW010000016.1:0-9974 GCA_038067995.1 Candidatus Zixiibacteriota bacterium | reverse complement strand
GCGTGCAGGGATGAGAAAGTATGATTCAGGAAATTTCAGTACTCAACGTGTCCTATAACTCGGGAGCAAAGAAAGTAATGTGCTTTCGTATCATCGGCAGTCGAAAGTCTTACGCCAACGTCGGCGACATAATCGTCGTCGCCGTCAAGGAAGCGATTCCCGGTGGTACGGTAAAGAAATCCGAAGTATGCAAGGCTGTGGTCGTGCGTACGCGGAAAGAATTGCGTCGCAAGGACGGGTCATCGATTCGTTTTTCGGACAATGCCGCCGTCATCATCGACAACGCCAATGAGCCACGTGGTACCCGTATCTTTGGTCCCGTTGCCCGTGAATTGCGCGACAAGCAGTTTATGAAAATTATCTCCCTGGCCCCGGAGGTATTATGAAAAAGAAACCAGTAGAGCGTCTGAAAACTGTTCGCATCCGTAAAGGCGACGTTGTTTTTATCCGGACCGGCAAAGATGCCGGCAAAAAAGGACGCGTCTTGTATGTCGTTCCGAAGAAGAATACGGTTGTTGTTGAGGGCGTCAAGCTCTTCACCCGCCATCAGCGGAAGTCGCAGAAAAATCCCAAGGGCGGTCTGGTTCGGATGGAGGGTCCCGTCCATATCAGCAACGTTGCCCTTTTTAATTCGTCGATTAACAAACCCACCCGTGTCACCACGAAGGTGATCGACGATGGTGGCAGAGCACGCAAGGTGCGTGTCTGCAAAACAACCGGCGAACAGTTGTAACGAGTGAGACATATGGCACGTCTGAAAGACAAATATTTGCAGGAAATTCGCCCGAAACTTATGACGGCGAATAGCTACCGTTCCTTGATGGAAGTTCCCCGTTTGACCAAGGTGACCATTAATATGGGCGTCGGTGAGTCAACCCAGAACTCCAAACTGCTCGACGCCGCCGTCGAGGACATGACAAAAATAACCGGCCGCAAGCCGCTTATTACGCGCGCCCGTAAGAGCATCTCGAACTTCAAGCTCCGTCAGGGCCAGCCGATCGGCTGTTGCGTCACGCTTCGCCGCGAGACGATGTATGAGTTTATCGATCGTTTGATTAGCATCGCCATGCCGCGTATTCGCGACTTCCGCGGCGTGTCACCAAAAGGATTTGACGGACGCGGAAATTTCAATCTCGGCTTGAAAGAGCAGTTGATTTTTCCGGAAATTGAATACGACAAAATTGATAAAGTTCGCGGTATGACCATTTCGATTACCACCACTGCCGCAACCGACGACGAAGCTCGTCAGTTGCTTGTGGAATTGGGCATGCCTTTCCGAACCAATTAGGATACACATGGCAAAGAAGTGTTTGGTTGAAAAAGCAAAACGAGTCCCGAAGTTCAGCGTGCGGGGATACAGCCGGTGCCGCCGGTGTGGTCGCCCCCGATCCTTTTTGCGCCGCTTTGGACTGTGCCGAATCTGCTTCCGCATGATGGCCCTCAATGGCGATCTTCCGGGTGTAGTGAAGGCAAGCTGGTAACGAGACCACCAGGAAAACGAGGAACGAACCGATGAGTATGTCTGATCCAATAGCGGATCTTTTGACGCGAATTCGAAATGGCGTGAAGGCGAAGAAAACCGCCGTAGACGTCCCAGCTTCAAACATGAAGCGGGAGATCGTGCGTCTTCTGATCCAGTCCAAATACGTCAAGGACGTGGTTGAAATCCCTGACAATCGTCAGGGCATATTGCGTGTCTATTTGCGATACAGCGCTGATGATCTGCCTGTATTGCGCGGTATCACGCGTCTTTCTCGTCCAGGATTGCGCTCATACTTTACCGTCGAAAGTATAAAGAAATCGACGCAGTACCAGCGAGGCATACTTATTGTGTCTACATCGCGTGGATTGATGACCAACCGCGAAGCCCTCAAACAGGGCGTCGGCGGCGAAGCTGTTCTGCGGTGCTGGTAAAGGAAGTGATGGAGTATGTCGCGAGTAGGTAAACAACCGGTTGTGATTCCCGCCAAAACGACGGTGAATATCGCCGGACAGATTGTCAATGTTGCCGGACCCATGGGGAAGCTGTCTGTACACATGCACCCCGATGTGTCGGCGAAAATCGAGAACAACGAAGTGTTGGTTTCGCGAAAAACAGACATGAAAAAGCATAAGGCCCTTCACGGATTGACTCGTGCCCTCATTCAGAATGCCGTGATTGGCGTGTCAAGCGGATATCAAAAGGTCCTCGAAATCATCGGTGTTGGATTTCGTGCAGATGTGAAAGGGAGCAACCTTATTCTATGGCTCGGCTTTTCTCATCCGATTGGCTTTACTCCGCCCGATGAAATCAAGATTTCGGTTCGGCCAAAAGAGAACAAAATATATATCGATGGCATCGACAAGGAACTGGTTGGTCAGGTAGCGGCGAAGATTCGCTCGCTCCGCAAACCGGAGCCATACAAAGGCAAAGGCATCCGCTATTCAGGCGAAGTCGTCCAAATCAAAGCCGGTAAGACGGCCGGCAAGTAGGCATGAATTATGGCAGATAAGAATATTCAAAAAGCAATCCGAGCTGAACGCCGCCACCTTCGGGTGCGCAAGCGTGTGATCGGCACCGCCGAGCGTCCGCGTCTCACGGTGTACAAATCTCTGCGCCATACGTTCGTGCAGATCATCGACGATGAGAAGCAGGCAACACTTGTTGGTCTCGCTTCGAATTCCAAGAAGATCAGCGCCGAAATAGGTGGTGGCAAGAAGGCGGATGTCGCCAAAAAACTCGGCATAATGGCCGCGAAATTGGCGAAAGAAAAAGGTATCGAAAAGGTTGTGTTTGATCGCAACCAGTTCCGCTATCACGGTCGTGTCAAGGCTGTAGCCGACGGCGCGCGTGAGGGTGGATTGCAGTTCTAAGACGAAAGTAACGTTCGGTTAATTACGAGGTTTTAATTGGCTCGACAGGAAAACGACAGCCCGGAATTTGAAGAACGCGTCATATTTGTCAATCGCGTTGCGAAAGTGGTGAAAGGTGGACGTCGGTTCAGCTTCACAGCTTTGGTGGCGGTTGGTGATCGCAACGGCAAAGTAGGCATTGGCCACGGGAAGGCGTCTGAAGTTGCAGATGCCATTCGCAAAGGCAACGAAGCCGCTCGCCGCGGGATGACACGGGTGAATCTGGTTAATGGAACCATTCCCCACCGGATCGACGGACGATTCGGCGCAACCACCGTTGTCATGCGACCGGCTTCGCCGGGTACAGGCGTGATCGCTGGTGGGGCAGTACGCGCAATACTCGAATGCTCGGGCGTGCAGGATATACTGACGAAGGCCCTCGGCAGTCGCAATCCCAACAATGTTGTGAAAGCGACGCTCAACGGTCTCCAGCTCCTGCGCACAAATGAACAAGAAATAGCCTTCCGCGACATGGCCTGATTTTAGGTCGTTTCGCCGTCGGCAGATGTAGGGTAAACTATGGGTAAGTTGAAAATTACTCAGATTCGCAGTCATGTGAATCGCAGAGAACCGCAGAAACGCACCATCGAGGCCCTGGGTCTCGGCAAGATACGCCGCGCCGTCGTTCATGAGGACACGCCGCAGATTCGCGGAATGTTGCGGGCCGTAGCGCATTTGATAGTAGTGGAAGTAGTTCGATAATTAGATCTTGGAGACAGCATAATGTACTTACACACGCTCAAACCTGCACCGGGATCTAAGAAGACCCGCAAACGTATTGGACGCGGCGCCGGTTCCGGTCTCGGTGAGACCTCTGGCCGCGGACACAAAGGGGCCTATGCCCGTTCGGGAACCAATCGCAAGCATGGTCACGAAGGCGGCCAGATGCCGCTCTATCGTCGCTTGCCGAAATGGGGTTTCACCAACATTTTTAAAGTTGCCTTCCAGGTGGTAAATGTCGGTGATTTGGCTCAATTCGACGCCGGTGAAGTAACCTCGGAGATGCTCAAGAAAGTTGGGCTGATTTCGCAGGTGAAGGCGCCGATCAAGATTCTCGGCAATGGAACTGTCGAAAAGAAATATGTGGTCAAGGCAACAGCTTTTTCCAAATCCGCAATTGCAAAGCTTGAAGCCGTCGGCGGCAAAGCCGAGGTGACTGCTTGATAGAAACATTTAAAGCGATTTTCAAAGTCGAGGAGCTCCGCAAGCGGATTTTATTCACGCTGGGGCTTCTTGTCGTTTATCGCATCGGCAGTCACATCCCCACTCCCGGTGTCGACGGCTCAATTTTGGCCAGCGCCCTTTCTCAGAATACGATTTTCGGATTAATAGACCTCTTCGCAGGTGGCGCTTTTGCAAAGGCAACCATTTTTGCGCTCAGTATCATGCCCTATATCTCGGCCTCGATTATGTTGCAGTTGCTCGGTCAGGTCATTCCCTTTCTCCAGCGCCTTCAGCGTGAGGGAGAAGAGGGACGCAGAAAAATCACCCAATACACTCGTTATCTGACCGTTCTGATCGCCATGCTTCAGGCCTGGGGAACAGCCGGATTCATCACAACCATAAGTTTTAACGGTGTCTCGGCCGTTCATATGTCAACAGCGAGCTTTATTCCGCTGACAATCCTGACGTTTACCTGCGGTACCATCTTTATCATGTGGCTCGGTGAGCAGATTACCGAGCGTGGAATCGGTAACGGCATTTCGCTGATTATCTTTATTGGTATCATCGCCCGTTTCCCTGATGCGGTAGTCGATGAAGTGCTTCTTGTCTGGCACGGAAGCCGTTCGATTCTCATCTCGGCCTTTTTGGTCGCGGTGATGATTGGCGTTATCATGTCAGTCATTCTTGTTACTCGCGCCCAGCGCAAAGTGCCGGTGCAATATCCGCGCCGCGTAGTCGGTCGTCGCGTCTATGGTGGCGCAACCAGCCATCTGCCGCTTTCGGTGAATGCCGCAGGCGTTATTCCGATTATTTTCGCGCAATCAATCATGTTTCTTCCCGCCACTGTCGCCCAGCTCTTTCCTAACACAGACTGGATTCAGAACCTGATTACGGTCGGTCTCCGTCCGGGCGGTCTTTGGTATTCGCTTATCTATGGATTCATCATTGTCTTTTTCGGCTATTTCTATACGGCTGTGGTCTTCAACCCTATGGAACTTGCGGACAACATGCGCAAGAATGGCGGTTATATTCCGGGAATCCGGCCGGGAAAGAACACATCAGATTATATCGAGCGAATACTCACCCGCATTACCCTACCGGGTGCGATCTTTTTTGCCGTCATCGCCATTCTGCCCTGGGTGTTGGTTGGCCAGTTTAACGTGCAATACTTCTTCGGCGGCACCGGCCTCCTCATCGTGATTGGTGTAGCCCTTGACACGCTCCAGCAGATTGAATCGCACCTGCTCATGCGCCACTATGATGGCTTCCTGAAGAAGGGCAGGATTCGCGGGAGATCGATGTCGTGAAAATTATTGTCTTTCTGGGTCCTCCCGGCTCAGGGAAGGGTACCCAGGCGGCAAGGCTTTCACAGCATAGCGGACTCGTGCATCTTTCGACCGGTGACCTCCTTCGCACGGCTGTGAAAGACGGATCAGATCTTGGCCATGCCGCCGACGGGTTCATGAAGCGCGGTGAGCTGGTTCCAGACGTTATTTTGATCGGACTTGTCGAGCATCAGATCGCGCAGAACCTTTCTGCCGCTGGGTTCATCTTCGATGGATTTCCGAGGACGATTCCGCAGGCTGATGGACTCAAGCAGATGCTCAAGCGCAACGGTCGCAGTGTCAGCGCCGCCATTCTGTTCAAGGTAGATTCTGAGGAGGTTGTGCGCAGGCTCTCGGCCCGATGGTCATGTCCTGCGTGCGGAGCCATTTACACCGTCATTGGCGACAATGGTTCGATAAGTATGTGCGAGAAAGATAGCTCGGCGCTTACTCGACGACACGATGATGACCCGGCTGTCGTACAAAACAGGCTGGCCGTGTACGAAGAGCAGACGAAACCTATTGAGAATTATTACCGCGTTGAGTCGGTATTGAGAGAAATAGATGCCCAACAGACCCCGGAAGAGGTCTTTAAAGCTTTACTTCAAGCCCTTTTGTAACGTTATTGGGAATAAGTGATTTTGTTGAAAACGAAAGAAGAAATTGAGACCATGCGCAAGGCCGGCAGAATTGTCGGCGAGACTCTCGAAATGGTCTCCCGCGAAATACGGCCGGGGCTTACAACTCTGCAACTCGACATGTTGATTGAGGATTTTATCCGCTCTGCCGGGGCAATTCCAGCCTTCAAAAACTACCACGGCTATCCGGGTAGCGCCTGTATCTCCATTGATGATGAGGTCGTTCACGGCCTACCCGGAGAGAGGGTTATATTGGAAGGGGAGATAGTGTCGGTTGATGTCGGATCGATAGTGGATGGTTTTTATGGCGACGCCGCCCGAACTTTCCCCATCGGGAAGGTTTCACTGGCCAAGCTCAAACTGCTTGAAACGACCGAAAAATCACTGCTCGCCGGTATTGACAAAGCTAGAAATGGTAATAAATTAGGCCAAGTTTCTGCCGCCGTTCAAGAAGTGGCGGAAGGTCAGGGTTTTGGTGTCGTGCGTCAGCTCGTCGGTCACGGCATAGGTCGTAACATGCACGAGGAGCCTCAGGTACCCAATTACGGTTCCCCCAGTGATGGGCCTGTTTTGAAAACAGGGATGGTAATCGCAATCGAGCCGATGATAAATCTTGGGACCTACAAAGTGAAGACGCTTCCCGACGGTTGGACTGTCGTTACCATGGACGGTCAGCCGTCAGCCCATTTTGAACACACGGTTGCGATAACCGACAATGGGCCTGACATTCTTACGCTGGCCCGACAGTAGAGTATATGGCGAAAGAAGATACGATTTCGGTAGAAGGTAAAGTAGTAGAACCGCTTCCTAATGCGATGTTCAAAGTGGAACTCGACAATGGTCACACCGTCCTGGCGCATATCTCGGGAAAGATGCGAATGCATTTTATCAAGATTCTCCCGGGTGACAAAGTGACGATTGAGTTGTCGCCGTACGATTTGTCACGGGGACGCATCACGTACCGCTACAAATGAGTCAGTGAGGAAAGAATATGAAAGTCCGTTCAGCAATAAAGAAACGATGCGAGCACTGTAAGGTAATACGCCGGCATGGTGTGCTTCGTGTCATCTGTTCCAAGAACCCCAGCCACAAGCAGCGCCAGGGTTAATGGGAACAGGTGTGGTGAAATAAGGAGATTGGTGTGGCTCGCATAGCAGGTGTTGATCTTCCAAAGGATAAGCGTATCGAAATCGGCTTGTCCTATATTTACGGTCTTGGTCCGAAAAATTCTGTCGACGTGTTGAGAAAGACAGGTATCGATCCGAACACGCGCGTGAACAAGCTTACTGACGAACAAATAGCCAAGCTTCGCGCCGTCATTGAAAATGAATACACCATCGAAGGCGCCCTTCGCGGCGAGATTTCGATGAACATCAAACGGCTGATAGATATCGGCTCCTATCGGGGTCTTCGTCATCGCCGCGCGCTTCCCGTTCGTGGTCAGCGTACTCGTACCAACGCCCGCACCCGCAAGGGTCCGCGCCGTTCGATCGGCGGCCTCAAGAGGAAGCCGGTAGCCAAGAAATAATGTTTGTTTGATAGATTGAGGAATCCGTGACCGAAGTTAAAAAGAAAGTCCGCGTCAAAAAGAAAACGCGAAAAATCGAAGCCGGCGGCATCGTGCATATAAACGCGACGTTTAACAACACGATTGTCACCATTACCGACCAGCAGGGAAGAACCATCTCATGGAATACGTCCGGTCGCGCCGGTTTCAAGGGATCGAAAAAGTCGACCCCATACGCCGCACAGACCGCGGCCTCGACCGCCGCTCGTGAAGCGATGGATCAGGGTGTTCGTCGGGTTGAAGTCTGGGTCAAAGGTCCTGGCTCGGGTCGCGAGTCAGCTATTCGTTCTCTGTCTGCCACTGGCCTGGAAATCACGCTTATCAAAGACGTGACGCCGATTCCTCACAACGGGTGCCGCCCCCCAAAGCGCCGCCGTGTATAAACGCGAGTATTGTATTGTGATCTTTAATAGGAGAGATAATGGCTCGTTATACTGAAGCGGTCTGTAAACTCTGCCGTCGTGAGGGTGAGAAACTCTTTCTCAAAGGCTCGCGTTGCTACACGGAGAAATGCGCTATCGAGCGCCGTCAATATGCTCCCGGTCAGCACGGACAGACCAGTCGCCGCAAACTATCGTCGTATGGTATCCAGCTTCGTGAAAAACAAAAAGTTCGCCGCACTTATGGCGTGCTGGAGCGCCAGTTCAGAAATTATTTCCATGAAGCTGACCGTCGCACTGGCGTCACCGGCGAAGAATTGCTCCAGTTGCTTGAAACGCGCCTGGACAATATCGTCTACCGCCTTGGCTTCGCGCCGTCGCGTAAGTCGGCCCGCCAGCTTATCCGTCATCGCCACGTCACCGTGAACGGCGGACTCGTGGATGTGCCGTCATACCATGTTCGGCCGCATGAGATCATCAAGATTAAGGACAAGTCCAAGAATCTTGAGCTCGTCCACTCGGCCCTTCGTGATTCCGGTCGGGGTAATGATCTTCCCTGGTTGCGCCTGAATAAGGCCTCCCTCGAGGGAGAAATGCTTGAAGTGCCGAAACGGTCCGATATTCCTCTCACCGCCAACGAGCAACTCATTGTTGAGTTGTACTCGAAGTAAGTAAATCCACGGAGGATTATTATATGAAGTTTAAACCGCTTACCATGCCTCGCGAAGTCGTCAATGATCGCCCTTCGGCGGCGAGCAATACCTCACGCTTTACGGTTGAGCCGCTGGAGCGTGGCTATGGCACCACCCTTGGCAATGCCATGCGTCGTGTCCTGTTGTCATCAATTCAGGGATCGGCTGTTGTCGCCATGCGCATCAAAGGATGCCTCCACGAATTCTCAAGCATTCCGGGCGTCTATGAAGACGTGACCAATATCGTGCTGAACGTCAAATCGATTCGCCTGCGTATGCACAGCGATGAAATAGCGACACTGCGCCTGAAGACCTCCGGCAAGAAGCGAATCAGCGCCGGCATGTTCGAGGGAAGCTCGGATGTCGAGATTCTTAATCCGAATCATCACATTTGCGAGTTAACCGAGGATATCGAATTTGAGATGGAGATCGACGTCAACCACGGCCGTAGTTACTCGGTCAGTGAGCTGAACAAGCGTCCGGATGCGCCGGTTGGCACAATCTTTGTCGACGCCCTCTTCTCACCGGTAACCAAAGTCGCCTATACCATTGAAAATACCCGCATCGGCCAGCGCACCGACTATGATCGCCTCGTTATGGAGATATCCACCGACGGGTCAATCACACCGGAGGATGCGCTTAGTCATGCCGCCCGTCTGCTCGGCGATCACCTCAAGTTGTTCGTTCATATGGATGAGCCAGTCTCGTCTGAATCGATCAGCCAGGAGGATGAAGAGCTGACACGCATGAAGAACATTCTCAAGACCCGCGTTGACGAGCTGGAGCTTTCAGTCCGCTCATCCAATTGTCTCCGCGCGGCAAATATCCAGACACTCGAAGATCTCGTCACCAAGTCGGAATCTGAGATGCTGAAATACCGTAATTTCGGACGTAAGTCGCTGAACGAAATCGGCGCCATTCTCGAAGAAATGGGTCTTGGATTCGGTGTCGACATTTCAAAATACCTGAGTGGCAAGAACTAACAGCGAGCGAAACAGGAGCAGTCAATGGGTCATCAGGATAAAGTCGTCAAACTGGGTCGTACGCCAGCGCATCGCGATGCGATGCTGTCCAATATGGCGATGTCACTTTTTCTGCATCGCGTGATTCGCACGACCAACGCCAAGGCGAAAGCCCTCAAGCCGGTCGTCGATAGAATCATTACGATTGCCAAGCGGAATACGCTCGCATCCAAGCGTCAGGTGGCCGTCATCGTTCACCAGAAGGATGTTTTCAAAAAACTATACGATGAAATTCTTCCGCAATTGTCGGATAGAAATTCAGGTTATTCCCGCATCATGAAGCTCGGGTTCCGA
>JBBTMW010000015.1:0-6342 GCA_038067995.1 Candidatus Zixiibacteriota bacterium | reverse complement strand
TCCATATCATCAATACAGCGTCCGGGTGGTGAAATTCGGATTGAGGCCCACCGCTGTCGCAACTGCGGTGAAGATTTCCCCCACACAAAAACATATGCCCATATCTGCCAGAATTGCGGATGGCATTATATCAGTGCGGCAATTTCAACTAAGGGGCGAATTTTGGTGGTCGGTTCTCCGGATGGCAAGGCGATGATTCCTTTCTGGAAACTTTCGGCCGAATCCGGCGGGATTGGGAAGCCGCCCATGTATATACCGGCATTTGGCGGGCAGAGATTTGAGCAGGTCTATCGTGTCAGCCGACGCGCCACACACGTCATTCCGAAATTTTCCGGAGAATCAGATGCCACATCCGGATTGAAAACATACCCCGCCACAGTCGGACCGGATACTGCGGCGGCGATCGCTGAGGCGGTGATCTATCGCGCCAAACATGAGAACACGATGGGAGAGTACGAAAATCTTCCCGTTCCGGAAGACTTCACCCCCGTAAGAGCCGATCTGGTTTACATCCCCTTTATCATCTCCGACTATTTCTATGTCGATGCGATCACCGGCGACCTGTCAATCGAACGGGTCTTGCTCGACAGCGTCAGTTGAAATACTTTTTTACGCAAAATAGACGTATTAGAGAGCGCGGGTACAGGGCGAACCCGCGCTACAATTGAGAGAGTTTGTTTGTGTAGCCGAGGGTTCTTCCTGAACCCTCGGTCCTGACCGTGCGCGGTAAAGATCACCTCTACCAACCGTTGGCGTGTTGCGTCGCCCAGCCGACCCCTTGGGGTCGGTCGTTGGATTCTCCCATGTCGCGCCCCAAGGGGCTTGCTGGTCAACGCGGATGGCGTTCCCTATGCAATGAGCTCGGCAGCTCATGTCCTCGCAGGGCAGGTCAAACTTCGAACCCGCCTCCTCATCTTTGCCCAGGTGGCCCGGGCAATGCCTGGGTTCTTCAACCCCTTTACAGATGCCCTACTTCCCGCCCGGTGGGCGGGCCACCAAGGCAAGGATGGCGAGTCTGAAGACAAACTCGCCCTACAGAAGACCCATTCTGCATGATTGACTCACACTAAACTTCCCTCTTTATTTAGGCTGTGGGAAGTACAGTGAACGACACCGCCAAAGAGCTGGAAAAGCTCCGAACCGACATTGAAAAGCACAATCGACTGTACTATGTCGATGACAAGCCGTCAATTTCAGACGCCGAGTACGACCATCTCTTCGATCGTCTGCTCGATCTTGAAAAGAAGCATCCCGAACTGATCACTCCCGATTCACCCAGTCAGCGAGTGGGGGCGAAGCCATCGAAGAGGTTTGAACCCATTGTTCATCGGGTAGCGATGCTCTCCCTCCAAAAAGTGACCACTCAGGAGGAATTTGGAGAATTTGACCGCAGAGTTCATGAAGGACTCAATATTGAAGACCACATTCACTATTCAACCGAACCGAAACTTGATGGCCTTGCGGTGGAGCTAATCTATGAGAAAGGACTCTTCGTCCTCGGTTCTACTCGCGGTGACGGCTCCACTGGTGAAAATGTCACGGCCAATCTGAAAACGATTCGCAACATCCCACTCAAACTCTCCGATCAGGCCGCCCATGCCTACCCGCTGTTGGAAGTGAGGGGAGAGGTAATCATGCGGAAATCGGCATTCGAGAAGATAAATCGAAAACATATCGAACATGGCGAAGCGCCCCTCGCCAACCCGCGCAATGGCGCCGCCGGTTCACTCAGGCAATTGAATCCGGCAATCACCGCTGTGCGGCCGCTGATGTTTTACGCCTACGGAATATCAAGTACCACCCTCAAAGAGTTGGATTCGCAGGAAAAAGTAATGAACCTTCTCAAGGGTGAGGGTTTTTCAGTCAACGAAATGTGCCGGACTGTCATTGGCATTGAGGGCGTCTCACTGGCATTTGATAATTTACAAATCAAGCGTTCTTCCCTCGATTACGAAATCGATGGAATGGTCGTCAAAGTCGATGACTTTGCATCGCAGGAGAAACTCGGTCAGATATCCCGCGCCCCACGCTGGGCGGTGGCGTGGAAATTCGCCGCCGAAGAGGCGGAAACGGTTCTGGAGGGGGTAGAGTTTTCAGTTGGTAGAACCGGCGCAATAACACCAGTCGCTAAACTCAACCCGGTTCGCGTGTCCGGAGTGACTGTCTCCAACGCCTCACTCCACAATGAAGATGAGATCAACCGACTGGATGTGCATCTCGGCGATACCGTGGTAATTCGACGGGCCGGAGATGTTATTCCCGAGGTCATGTCAGTAGTTGATAATCAGCGTCCCAAAGGGGCGAAGAAAATTCTCTTTCCAAAGGATTGCCCGTCTTGCGGACACAAGATAGTGCGCTCGGAAGGAGAGGCGGCATGGCGGTGTCTCAATAGCGGCTGTCCGGCGCAACTCGATGGGCGGATTTATTATTTCGCCTCCAAAAGCGCATTTGATATTGAAGGATTAGGTGACAAGATCGCGTCGCAACTTATTCAGGCTGGGTTCGTCAAAAGCCCCGCTGATATATTCTTTCTCACCAAAGAACAACTTCTCACCCTCGACCTCATGGCAGACAAGCGTGCCCAGAATCTTCTCGCGGCGATAGACCACGCTCGTAAAGTGGAATTGCCGCGCATTCTCACCGCCCTCGGCATCTTGGGTGTCGGAGAGACTGCCGCTAAACTTCTTGCCGGTTATGTCGGCACTGTCGATGCGCTTATGAAATTAACTGCCGAGGAGTTAGAGGAGATTCATGGTATCGGTCCGATAATCGCCCGCAATATTTCTCAGTTTTTCGCCGACAAGAGTAACCGCGAGATGATTCAGCGGATGAAGGATGGCGGCGTCATATTTCCGCACTTTAAGACAACCCGCGCTGAAGGGGTCTTTTCGGGCAAGACTCTCGTCATCACCGGCACCCTTTCTCAACCACGGGAACATTTCAAGGCTCTCATTGAAAAGAACGGCGGCAAAGTGACCGACTCGGTCTCAGCAAAGACGGATTTTTTGGTGTGCGGAGAAGATGCCGGTTCCAAGCTGGATAAAGCAAGAAAGCTGGGGGTTACAGTACTGCGCGAAGATGATCTTCTTGGGATGATTGGCTGAGAGCGCCTTCAGCGCTTGCCGGTGGACATAAGAACAATATTGACGATTTCGAGGAGCCGGTCGCAGGAGAAGGGTTTCTTGATAAACATGTCGCCGCCGGCCTTGAACGACCGCCCCATGTCGTCATTGCGGTCTTTGCCAGTAAGAAAAACAACCGGTACATTTTGAAATCTCGGGTCGTGTTTGAGCTGATTGCAGACGTCGTATCCATCTGCGCCGGGCATCATGATGTCCAGAAGAATCAGGTCTGGCTTGAAAGTCTCGGCGACCATCAGCGCGTGTTGGGAGTTGTTTTCGACTCTGACAGCAAAACCGGCCTCGGTAAGAAAAGCTTCAACGATTTCGGTGATTTCCGGTTCGTCGTCAATGACGAGAACTCGTGCGCCTATATTAATTTTATATGACATCTGTTTCTTTGGTTAAGCAGTAGAGAACGGCTCCGCCGTTTGTCTTTCCTGTACAATCAGTCATCGGCAGTCTCGTCAGACTTCTTTACCCGGCCGCCCGGATATTACCGGGCGGTCAGGAGGGTGAGTGTTACCAGATCTTTGAGCTGGTTGGAGTTGAACGGTTTCTGCAGGTAGGTTGCTCCCCCCTTGCGAAACGCTTCGCCGTTGTCTTCGGCGGCAGATTTCCCGCTAAGAAAAATGACCGGCACATTTTTCAGCTCAGGATTGCTCTTGATCTGTTGGGTGGCATCATAGCCGGACATAGTCGGCATGGTGATGTCCATGATGATCAGGTCTGGCTTGCATTCGGCCGCCAGGCGAACCCCCTCTGCGCCATCGTGGGCGCAGAACACCTGATAGCCATTCTTGCCAAGCACCGCAGAAATAACACCAGTCACGGCCGTCTCGTCATCGACGACGAGAATAACGCCCGCGGAGGTGCGAACCCGCGCGTTGGAGGAAAATGGCTCAGTCATAGGTTTCCCCTTTGTCTGATTCAAAATAGATGTTTACTTAATTCTATGTCGGTAAACAGCCCCAAATGCTGAGGGGGGTAGCCTCGGAGTCTGGCAATATTTCCAAGAGGCTGTCGGACAGTATGTTACCAACTCTTTTTGAATTGCGGGAAGATGCCGGATTCCCTATTGTATTGGTTATGAAAGAAGATGATGGGCGAAAATATGTTACCCGCAATCGCAAGGCATTCTACGATTACGAAATTCTCGACCGGTGGGAGGCGGGGATTGCATTGACTGGTAGTGAAGTGAAATCGATTCGAGACGGAAAAGTCAATATTTCCGACGCGTATGCTGTGGTACAGAGTGATGGCGTCATTCTTCATCACCTGAATATCACTCCCTATAAGATGGCTGGTCAGGAAAACCATGATCCCACCCGCCCCCGCCGTCTCTTGCTGAATAAGCGGGAAATTGCAAAATTGAGGGTGCAAACCGAGCAAAAAGGTAATACCCTGATCCCTCTCGGCATTTACCTGACCGGCGGTCGGGTTAAAATTGAACTGGCGCTCGCGATCGGGCGTAAGAAGTACGATAAACGCGAGGCCATAGCCAAAGCGGACGCCGACCGGCGAATTCGCAACGCCACGGCCAGAGAACGAAAGCAGTGATGATATCTACTCTTTTTCCCAGTATTATCAGCGCCCTGATTATCTTTGGGACACCGATTGAACAGGTTCGATCTGAAACCATAGATGTCGAATTGTCGACAGGCATCGAGAAAATCTCTTCGTTCGCAGAGGGGAATATCGTCTACCTCTCATTCTCTGAATTATCACAAAAATTGGGGGGACGAATCGACTGGTCGACCGTCGGCCACACCGTTCGCTACAGCGACGACCAGCACACCATTGATTTTGTCGTCGGCTCTCCATATCTGAAGTCCGAATTGGAAAGCAGTAACCTCGTTTATCCCGTGCGCCTCGTAAAAGGGCAACTCTATGTTCCTGAAATGACATTCATGCCCTTTCTGGAACGCCTCATGCCGACAACATTTGCGGGGATTCGCAAGAACAAGGGAGGAAAGAGTCGCCCGCTTTCCGGGGGATACAATGTCGTCGACATGGAAGTATCGGAAAAAGCCAACGGCTTGCTCATCGAGTTGGAGTTGTCGGATAAGATGGCCTACGATGTCTTTATCACCGAAGGGAACTGGATTAACATTTCCATTCGGGATGGTAAAATAAACGCCCCCCGAATCAAAGCTCAGGCAGGAAAGAAACATTTTTACGAGGTCAAAGTCCATCAGGTGGAGGGGACGGGGCAGGTCTCGCTCTGGTTCAAACGACCGATCAAAAACTGGAATCACCATCTTGTCAAGGACCCAGACCGGATCCAGATATCGATCGTCGACGAATCCTTTGCAATGGCCGACTCCTCCAGCGCCGCGGGGGAGAAGCGAAACATTGACGAAACCATTGATGTCATTGTCATCGACGCCGGTCACGGCGGCTCCGACTACGGCGCCATTGGAACCAAGGGCACCCGTGAAAAAGACGTCGCTCTCGGCATTGCCCGCTATCTGGCGCGCCTGATGCGCAAGGAGAAAAAATTCAAGGTGGTCATGACGCGCGACGAAGACAAGACTATGACTCTTGAAAATCGCGCCGATATCGCCAACCGCGCCAAAGGAGACCTGTTCATTTCAATTCATGCCAATGCCAACCCGAAGCCCTCAGTACGAGGATGGAATGTCTTTTTTCTCGCCCCTGCCAAAAATGATTCGGCCCGGGCAACGGCGCAATTTGAAAATAGTGTTTTCCTTCGGGAGATAGCCGAGCCAAACGGTAACGGCGAAGCCAAGCCCGAGGCCGACAATGCCGATCCAGTCCTTGGCATCTTGAATGAAATGATCATGACCGAGTTTCAGACCGAATCCCATGAGTTTGCGTTGATGTGCGACAAGACTATTCGCAAGAAGGTCAAGATTCCGGCGCGCGGGATCGATCAAGCGGGTTTTTTCGTTCTCAACAAAGTCTACACCCCTTCGGTGCTTGTTGAAACCGGATTTATCTCGAATCCGGTTGAAGAAAAATTGCTGAAATCTTCGGATTATCAGCAGTCCATGGCCGAAGCGATCTATGAGGCTGTGAAAAAATTCGCCGACACCTATACGAAGAAATAGAATGAGCGAAAAGCACAGAGACCATGACACAATCTGAGCAACCCATAGGCATTTTCGACTCGGGCGTCGGCGGCCTCACCGTAGCCCGTGAGATATTCAAAATTCTCCCCAGTGAGGATGTCATCTACTTTGGCGATGTTGGCCGCTCT
>JBBTMW010000014.1:0-10642 GCA_038067995.1 Candidatus Zixiibacteriota bacterium | reverse complement strand
GCTCGTCGTCTTATCCGCTCAGCGGGGCATATTGTGATCACCAATCCTGACATGCTCCATGCTGGTATTCTCCCCCATCACACGCGATGGATAAAGCTGTTTGAGAATCTTCGCTTTGTGGTCATCGATGAAATCCACAATTATCGCGGGGTCTTCGGGTCGCATCTGGCAAACGTGATCAAACGGCTTCAACGCATCTGCCGATTCTATGGTTCCAGCCCAAAGTTCATTTGCTGTTCGGCGACAATAGCAAACCCCGATGCGCTGACCGAACGGATTATTGGCCGCCCCGTGCGACTCATTAGCAACAATGGCTCTCCCTCCGGAAAGCGGCACTTTATTGTCTACAACCCGCCTATCGTGAATAAGCAGTTGGGAATTCGGTCGTCATCGGTCAACGAAGCCGCCCGGCTCGCCGCGACTTTTCTGAGACATAAGATTCAGACTATCGTCTTTGCCCACTTTCGTCTCTATGTCGAAGTTCTCCTGACTTATCTCCAACGGGAATTGAAAGGGGATTTTGGCAAAGGGATCCAGATTGCGGGATATCGCGGTGGTTATCTCCCCTCGGAACGGCGACAAATAGAGCGGGGACTTCGCGATGGTTCCATCACCGGCGTGGTCTCGACGAATGCGCTGGAATTGGGAGTTGATATCGGTTCTCTTGATGTATCGATCATTGTTGGCTATCCCGGCACTATCGCATCCCTGTGGCAACAGGCGGGCCGGGCCGGTCGTCGTCAGGGGACATCGGTGACCATTCTCGTCGCCAACTCGACTGCTATCAATCAATTTTTGTGCGCCGAGCCAAAATATATCTTTGACCGCACTCCTGAATCGGGGGTGATCGATCCGGACAATCTGATAATTCGCACCAACCATCTCAAATGCGCGGCCTTTGAATTGCCGTTTGAAAAGAGCGAGTACGAATCGGTCGATGGCACACTGGAGATATTGAATTATCTGGAAGAGGCACATGTTGTCCGCTCGGCAGAAGGGCGGTATCATTGGTCGAGCGAAATCTATCCGGCCCAGGGGGTGTCGCTGAGATCGGCGAGTCCCGACAACTTTGTCATTCTCAATGAATCAAAACAAAGCGCCGTTATCGGTGAAGTTGATTATTTTTCTGCGCCAATTTTCCTGCATCCCGAAGCGATCTATCTGCATAAAGCCGAACAGTATCAGGTGACAAAATTGGATTGGGACGGGAAGAAAGCATATGTCAAGGAAGTCAATGTCGATTACTACACCGACGCTGAGACCAAATCCGATTTGAAAGTCCTGAATATTGACAAGACCCGTGATACGGGCGACGCCAGCCTGCATTGTGGCGAGGTGTCGGTGACATCAACGACGGTCATGTTCAAGAAAATCAAGTTTCAGACGCATGAGAATATCGGATCTGGAGAGCTTGTCATGCCGGAACTGGAGATGCACACGGCTTCGTTCTGGTATGCTTTTCCTGGCGATATCGCCCAGCAGGTGGGGTTGAGTGGATCGGAATTTGGGGGGGCGCTCAGAGGCCTTGCGAATATTCTCGGCAAGATTGCTCCGCTGTGGGTGATGTGCGACTATCGCGATTTGCGCTCCATCTCGCAGGTGCGGGCGCCGTTTACAGAGCGTCCGACGGTCTATATCTATGAGAATATTCCCGGCGGGGTTGGTCTTGCAGAGAAGCTCTTCACCGAATCGGAACGACTGCTTGAAGCGACTATCGAGCATGTGCGGCTCTGCCAGTGCCTGGAGGGCTGTCCCACCTGTGTTGGCCCGTCACTTGAGGTTGGAGTATCGGGCAAGTCCGGCGCCCTGCGCCTGCTCGAATATATGATGGCCGTGACTCCGGTCTGAAATTCCCCTGTTTTTCCAACGTTGACTGAAAGCCCCCCAGCCGGTACACTTACTCCACCAAAACGAGGATTACCGCTATCATTAGCACGATTAACAACTGGCTCAAGATATTCGCTTCGACGTCGCAGGGGATTTTTCTCTTTTCGATAAAGATGGTTCGCGCTCTGTTTGGCAGACCGTGGTATGTCACAGAAACGCTTGAGCAGATGTACCTGATAGGTATCGGATCGCTTTTCCTCATAGTACTTACAGGCGCATTTGCGGGTCAGGGATTCGCGCTGGCATTCTCGGTGGAGCTGGCCGATTTTGGAGCGAAAAACTACCTCGGGCGCATCATGTCTATTTCAATCGTGCGTGAGTTAGGTCCCGTTTTGTGCGGGTTGATGGTGGCCGCGCGCGTCGCGGCAGGAATCACCGCCGAGATTGGGGCTATGAAGTCTTCGAATCAGCTCGATGCGATGGTGGCGTTTGGCATCGACCCGATTCGCAAAATTGCCGTTCCGCGTCTTATTGCTCTCATTGTCATGGTGCCGGTATTGACTATAATCTGCGATGTCATCGCCATTCTCGGCGGGTGGATAATTGCTGGCCTTATTGCGCACGTTACAACAACTATGTACTGGTCGGCAGTGTTCGAGCGATTAATCTTTGGAAATATCTTTATAGGCCTGTTTAAGCCGGTTTGTTTTTCATTTATCATTGCCTTTGTCGCCTGCTATAAAGGTTTTTCCGCCGAAGGTGGCACCAAGGGAGTCGGACAGGCCACGACTGAGTCCGTGGTATTGACGTCTATAACTATTCTTTGCGTCAATTTCTTTATAACAAAACTGGTCTTCTCCCTCATCAAGGGGTATTTGTGATCGAATTTCGCAACGTTGATTTCAGGTACGAAGAACGCCCCATCCTGCAGAACATTTCGTTCCGCATCAATGGGTCCGAGTCGGTGGTGTTTATGGGGGCATCCGGTTCGGGCAAATCGACAATTCTCCGACTGATTCTTGGTCTTGAGACACCCCAAAGGGGCGAGGTTCTCATAGATGGCAAAGAAATTACCCGGATGAAAGAATCTGCGAAGAGAGATATTCGCAAAAACATCGGGATGGTTTTTCAGGACGGTGCGCTCTTCGATTCCCTCACGGTGGGAGAAAACGTCGGGTACTACCTCTTCGAACACACCAACCTCGCCGACGATGAGATAGAGTCGCGGGTCCGGCAGATGCTCGGTTTTGTGGGACTTGATCCCGATGATGTCATCGACAAGCTTCCTGAGCAGTTGTCAGGGGGAATGCAGAGGCGCGTGGCTATTGGACGGGCACTTTTGTCGACCAACCCAAAAATCATGCTCTACGATGAGCCGACCACGGGTCTTGATCCCCAATCATCAGAGAATGTGCTGAGATTGATAGTAAAGCTACAAGAGGAGCGGAGCGTCTGTAGTATCGTGGTGACACACCAGATCGCGGACTCATTCGCTATTGCCAAGCGGTTTGTGGTAATCGACAAAGGAACGGTGGCATTTGATGGCACGCTTGACCAGCTTCGCGATTCGAACATTCCGCAAGTGACTGAGTTTCTCGATCCGTTCAGGGAATCAATGGCCGGGGTCTTGGAGCGGAAATTCGTCGCGCCGGGGTGATTGGCTTTCGATTATTTCTTCTGGTAGGTCGGGTTCCGAGTGTAGCAAAGCACAACGAGAAACCCGACATTTTGCAATCATTTGGCATACTCGCTAAGTCTTAAGGAGACTGTCGGGTTTCTCTCCCGCCTTTAGCAGGATCGGAACACCGACCTACGAAGACTTCATCTTTGTCTTTCCTGCACCTCCAACGTCATCGCCGCTTCCCTTCTGTCATTCCCGCCTCCCCTCTGTCATTCCCGCCTCCCCTCTGTCATTCCCGCCTCCACTCTGTCTTTCCCGCGAAGGCGGGAATCCAGTCTTGTCTTAGCCTTGCTCCTGGTACATTGTAAGGTGGAGGCATCTCACACACCGCTCAGCGGTGTGCTACCGTGTTGTAACAAGGAAGTTCTTAATTCAGTAAGGCGGCATTGTCTTCAATGCCGCCATCTTTCGACATTTGCATCAGGGCAGGATACGAAGACGATCCTGCCCTACTTTGCCGGCTGAATCGCACTCGTGCAGAAGCTCTAACCAACTTGGATTATTCACGCCCGTTGAAAGAGCTTCTTCCCGGCCTTCGCGATATCGGCGTGCTTTCCCATGACAACAAGAACATCGTTCTGCTGTAAGACGGTGGATGGCTCAGGAAGCGGGCTGTCGATACCATTGCGGTTGTGCACCAGTACGATCAATCCGTGATCGCGGCGAAGATTGCTCTCGGCGATTGTCTGGCCAATGAAAGCACAAGTTCGACTCAAGGTGATAGTACTGATGTCGATATCTGGGAGGCGCCGGGGGAAACTGAGAGTCGGTGAGTCCCCTCGCCAGTCGGGTCGACGGAAGATGCGATACCCGTCACGACGAATCTCCTCTGTCAATTTTTCGATATCTTCGCGGGGCATCAAATAGCGAACCAAGAGACGGGTTAGAATTTCCACCGACGTTTCAAATTCCTCGGGGATGACCTCGTCAGCTCCCAGATCGTAGAGCGGTTGCATCTCCTGCACATAGCGGGTGCGGGCGATGATGTGGATACCGGGGTTATGTCGTCGGGCGACATGCACGATGCGCCGCGTAGCGGCCGGATCAGACACCGCGATGACAAGGACGCGCGCCGAGCTAATCCAAGCATGCTCCAGCACGGCCTCTTCAGTGGAATCGCCATACATAATATGCTCACCGTGTTTCCGCTCGCGACGGGCGGTCTCGGCATTCAATTCTATCACGATATAGGGAATCTCAGCAGTGCGGGCGGCTTTTGCTATGTTTCGGCCATTGACGCCGAAACCGACGATTATCAGGTGATCCTGAAGTTTTTCACGGAAGGAATCACGTCGAAGTTCCCTTCGGAGGAGTTGCCTGAAGATTTTCAGCCGGGCGAGGGCATTGCCGACTGGCGTCGCAAGGTGCATGGCGAACGGGGTTGCGGCCATGGTGACGAGTGACACCGAGAGAAACATCTGATAGTGTTCGACACTCAGCAAGCCATAGCGGGTGCCGGTTTCTGAAAGGAGAAAAGAGAACTCTCCGACCTGCGACATCAGGAGACCGGCAATAATGGATGTGCGAAGGGGCATGCCAATGATAATCGCCGACGACGCCACAAGAATTGTTTTGCCAACGACAACCGCCGCCGACACTCCGAGTATCATGCCGATATGCTCGAGGAAATAGAAGCTGTTAAGAAGCATCCCGATGGCCACGAAGAAGAAGCTGGTGAAGACGTCGCGAAACGGTAGAATCAGACTAAGCGCCTGTTGACTGTATTCGGACTCTGAAATTATCAGCCCGGCCACGAAAGCCCCGATGGCGAGTGATAAACCCAGCATCGAAGTGAGCCAGGCAATCGCGAAGCAGAGTACGACCACACTCATCAGGAAAAGCTCGCGGCTCTTAGTAAGGGCGATATAGTAAAGGATGCGAGGGACTATCCACCGAGAGCCTACAAACAACAATAAGAGAACACCCGCAATTTTGAAAAGGAGGTCGTTAAGTGAAGGAGATCCGAGGCCATCGGTGAGCGCCCCGGTTCCTGCCAGAACGGGGGTGAGAAGCATCGCTGGGACAACAAGAATGTCCTGGAAGATCGAAAAGGCCGCGGCGGTCCGCCCTTGTGGGCTATCTACCTCGCTTCGCTCCTGAAGAAGTCGGAAGACTATGGCGGTCGAGCTGAGGGCAATGAGAACGGCAATGAAAATAGATGAATTGAGCTGGATGCCGCCAGCCCGCGCGGCGAGAAAGGCCGCGGCCATGGTGAGGCTAACCTGAAGCCCTCCTCCTAAAAGTACCGATCGCCCCATCTGCCACAGGGATCGCAGGGAAAACTCGATCCCGATAGTGAAGAGCAGGAGGACGACTCCTATCTCGGCGAGAAGTTCGACATGGTTGGCATTTTCGACGAGTCCAAGCACGCTTGGCCCTGCGAGGACTCCTGTCAGAATGAAGCCGACAATGGCAGGGATTCGAACGAGGTGGCAGACAAAGACCACGGCGACTGAGAGCGCCAAAACAATAACGATATCGGTTAATACCGCAAGGTCAGCCATGGGAGCAAGTTGGCAAATCAGCGCTTAGCGAGCAACAAAAGGTTTTGGAGATGTGCCGAGTACACGGCGTGAATCTGAAGGCAGATTAGAGAAATAAGAAAAGAGCCGAGCGGGAAAAATCGAGAAGTTGCGTTGGAAAAAATCCGAGACCGAGAGTTCCCAGGACAGTTACGACAAGGACCGCAATCATTGCCGGGTTGTAGGCGACCCGCGTATAGTGTCCTTCGTGTTTTTCAAAAAAACAGGCTTTGACGATTCGGAGATAATAGTAGACCGAGAGGAATGAATTCATGACGCCTATCACGGTCAGCCAGATATAACCGGCTTTGACAGCCGTCGAGAAGAGATAGAATTTTCCAAAAAAGCCAACGGTCGGCGGAAAGCCGGCAAGGGCAAACATGAAGAGGGCGAGCATTGCCGCCAGATAGGGATGCGCCTGCGCCATGCCATGCAATTCAGTAATATCGGTGTGTGCTCCGGAACGTGATTCGAGAAGAATGACGACTGCAAAAGCGCCAAGATTGAAGAGCATATAGGCCACGAGATAGAACATGGCCGCCGAGACCGCCTCTCCCCCACCGGGGACAAAGGCCACGAGGATGTATCCGGCGTGGGCGATAGACGAATATGCCAGAAGTCGCTTGAGATTGTCCTGCCTCAGAGCGAGAATGTTGCCGACGGTCATGGTAAGGACAGCAAGAACCCAAAAGACCATGCTCAGTTGCGGCATATCGCCAAATCCAAATATGTAAATGCGAAGCAGGGCGGCAAAGCCAGCGGCCTTGGGGCCAACCGAAAAGAAGGCCGTCACCGGCGTTGGCGCTCCCTGATAGACATCGGGAACCCAGCTATGGAACGGAACCATGGCGATCTTAAAGCCGAACCCAACGAGAGTAAGCACGATTCCAGTCATCATGTAGACCCGTGACTGCGTGAGAATAGTGGCAAAATCGGCAACAATGGCACGCAGATCGGTAGTGCCGGAAGCGCCGAAGATGAATGCGATACCCATAAGAAGGAAGCCGCTCGCAAAAGCGCCCATGACGAAATATTTCAGTCCGGATTCGTTGCTTTCAAGATTGCGCCGGGCAAATCCCGCCAGCACATACAGGGGAACTGACATAATTTCCAGTCCGAGGAAAATGATGACGAGGTCGGCGCTGTTGGCCATGACCATCATTCCCACCGTGGAAATGAGCAATAGACCGTAGAACTCCGGCTTGTCGAGCCCCTTGATGGTCAGGTAACGATGCGACAAGAAGATTGTCAAAAGAGCAGTGATGAGAAAAATGACGCGAAAGGAAATCCCAAAGCTGTCAGAGAGGACCATACCAAAGAACCCCGACCCCTGCAATCCCCACTGCCCCCAGGTGGCGACAAGTGAGAGGACGACGCCAAGTACGGCAAGAATGGGAGCGAGGCGAGTCATCGGCCTGAAAGATGAAAAAAGAAGGATAACCGATGCGAACGCGACAAGCACGACTTCGGGCCATACCAGAGAGAAATTGATGCCAGATGATGTCAGATCAACCATGGTTTTCTTTCGTTACCTGTCGCGACGACCGCCGCGGCGAGTTACCATCCTCAGCCACCGCCGAAGCCTTTCCTGATTTCGGGGCCGTCCCCGACGATGACCGGTACAATTTTGACGCCGTCGGTTAGCTTGAGCACTGTCTCCTTCATTTCAGGGTGATCGGTGATATTAATTTCCCTGAAGTTCTTCCCAGTCTCGGAATAATGCTTCTTGGCCGCCGCACAGTAGGGACAACCGGTCTTGGTGTAGATCAGAATCTCACTCATGGTTAGTCTCCCCTGCTTTCGCAGTCTCAACATCTTCAGCTTTTGCAGGAACCGCCAACTCATTCTGCGCAGGAAGTGTCTCAGCATTCACCTCAGCCGCGCGCGCCACCTGCGACAACAACGTTTTGACAGCAGGCTCTATTTTTGCAAGAAATGGTTGTGGATAAATGCCAAACCAGAAAATCAGAATTATCAACGGAAGAAGAATGATCTTCTCACGCCAATTGATATCGGTAAGCTTCTTGTTTTCCTCTTTTGTCACCGGGCCAAACATGACGCGCTGATACATCCAGAGCATATAGCAAGCGGCGAAAATGACACCGGAAGCGGCCAGGACACCCCAGACAGGATTGGCTTTGTATGCTCCAAGGAGAATCAGAAACTCACCCACAAAGCCGTTGGTAAGTGGCAGGCCAATAGAAGAGAGAGCGACAATCATGAATGCCGTCGCATATACGGGCTGAACATGGGCGATGCCGCCAAATTCCTCTATGAGTCGCGTATGCCGCCGGTCGTAGAGCATTCCCACCAGGAGGAAGAGTGCGCCAGTTGAGACGCCATGGTTGATCATCTGCATGATCGCGCCAGCCATCCCCTGCTCATTGAGGGCAAACATGCCGAGCATCACGAATCCCATGTGTGAGACCGATGAAAAGGCAACGAGAGATTTCACATCCTTTTGCACCATCGCGACCAACGCGCCGTAAATAATAGCAATCACCGACAGCCAACAGATGTATGGGAGATATACCATCGTGGCCTCGGGGAAAATCGGCATACAAATACGAAGGAAACCGTAGGTTCCCATTTTCAGGAGCACACCGGCAAGAATCACAGAACCGGCGGTGGGGGCCTCGACGTGGGCATCGGGAAGCCAAGTATGGAATGGAAATAGCGGAACCTTGATGGCAAAAGCCAGCGCGAAGCCTCCAAAGAGCCACAATTGCGCCTGCAGGGGAATCGCCGACTCTCCCATGCGCAGGATGCTGAAGGTGTATTCTCCGGTCGCGCCGGCATGGTGGAAGTACATATACAGAATGGCCACCAGCATCAACAGAGAGCCGAACATGGTGAAGAGAACAAATTTGATGGCGGCATAGAGTCGCCGCGCGCCTCCCCAGAGGCCGATGATGAAGTACATCGGAACCAGCATGACCTCCCAGAAGACATAGAAAAGGAAGAAATCAAGGGCGCAAAAGACGCCGATCATACCGGTTGCAAGAAGGAGCATTGAAAAATAGTAACCGCGAACATTCTGCGTGATGCTGGCCCACGACGCGAGAATCGACAGAACGGTCAATATCGTTGTGAGCACGATTAGCAAGAGTGAAATGCCGTCAATACCGAGAGAATAATTGATCCCAATCGATTGCACCCAGGGGATGTCAACGACAAACTGCATCCCGGAGACGCCCGTTTTGAAGATGCCGTAGAGCCAGAACGACAACAGCATCGTAATGATGGCGGTAGTGAGGCTGACGAGCTTGACCAGATCGGTGCGCTCCTTCGGTACAAGAAGAAGCATAAGCGCTCCCGCGAGCGGGAAAAAGATGAGCAATGTCAGTATCGAAGATTCCATAATTTCCTAAAAGACAATCAGGGCGACCATAATTGCCGCGCCGAGAACGAAAAGGGTGGCGTAGCTTCGCAGTCGTCCGGTTTGAGCGAATCTGAGAATTTGAGAGATATCACCATAGACCTGCGCCGAGCCGTTAAGAAGGCCATCGATGACGATGACATCGACAAACCGCCACAGGAACATAGAGAGCATGACTATCGGTTTGACGACTGTGGCATAGTACAGTTCATCAATAAAGTACTTGTTATAGACAAGGGTATAGACGCCCGACAACTTGTGCTTGAGATTGGTGGCGAGTTGCAGATTGACATGGTAAACCTGCCGGGCGCTGAAAATGGCAATAATCACCAACAGCACCGAGACACCCATCAGAAGCCATTCCATCGTGGGAGAACCACCCGGCGACGCCAGCGCGTTCGCCATTTCATGACCGGCACCGCCGCCAACCACAGGTGCAAGCCACTCTTCAAAGTAGTTAGTAGCGCCGAAAATATGCGGGATGCCGACCCAACCGCCGATGACTGAAAGGACGGCGAGGATCATGAGTGGCACGGTCATCGATTTTGGCGACTCGTGAATGTGCGATTTGGTGTGGGCATCCATCCGTTCGGCGCCATGGAATGTCAGGTAGACGAGGCGGAACATATAGAAAGCTGTCAACCCTGCCGTCACGAACCCGACCAGCCACAATAGCGGGTGGCCGTGCTCAGATGAGAAAGATTTCCAGAGAATCTCATCTTTGGAGAAAAATCCGGAGAGACCGGGGATTCCGGAGATGGCAAGTGTTGCTATCAAAAACGTCATATATGTAACGGGGATATATTTTTTGAGTCCCCCCATCTTGCGGATATCCTGCTCGTCGGACATGGCATGAATGACTGATCCCGACCCAAGGAACAAGAGCGCCTTGAAAAAGGCGTGGGTCATCAGGTGGAAAATTCCGGCGGAAAAGGCCGCTACTCCGCAGGCGAGGAACATATATCCAAGTTGGGAAACGGTGGAGTAGGCCAGGACGCGCTTGATGTCGTTTTGCACCAGACCCATTGAGGCGGCGTAGATGGCCGTGAGCGCGCCGATGAAGGCGACAACTTCGAGAGCCCGCGGCGCAAGCTGGAAGATGGCGTTGGTGCGCGCGACCATATAGACGCCGGCGGTGACCATCGTGGCGGCGTGGATCAGCGCGCTGACCGGCGTGGGGCCTTCCATGGCGTCGGGCAGCCAGGTGTAGAGCGGGATTTGTGCGGACTTGCC